>CAWUOG010000658.1:0-1996 GCA_963923875.1 uncultured Alphaproteobacteria bacterium | reverse complement strand
CCGCGCCGCAGCGGCGCGCAGGTCCTGATCGATCAGCTGCGCATCCACGGCGCCGACACGATTTTCGGCGTGCCGGGCGAAAGCTATCTGGCGGCGCTCGACGCGCTTTACGCCCAGCGCAATTCGATCCGCTACGTCATCTGCCGCCAGGAAGGCGGGGCGGCCAACATGGCCGAGGCCTACGGCAAGCTGACCGGCAAACCCGGCATCGCCTTCGTCACGCGAGGCCCCGGCGCCACCAACGCCTCGATCGGCCTGCATACCGGCTTCCAGGATTCGACGCCCATGATCCTGCTGGTCGGCCAGGTCGCCCGCGAGACCACCGACCGCGAGGCCTTCCAGGAAATCGACTACCGCCACATGTTCGGCCAGATGGCCAAGTGGGTGACCCAGATCGAGGATGCCCGGCGCATCCCCGAGCTGATCAGCCAGGCCTTCCACCGCGCGATGAACGGCCGGCCCGGCCCGGTCGTGGTCGCCCTGCCCGAAGACATGCTGGTCGACGAGGTCGAGGTCGCCGATGCCGGCCCCTACAAGATTGCGCGCGGCGCGCCCTCGCCCGACGACATGACGAAGCTGCGCGCCCTGCTGGAGCAGGCGGAGCGCCCCATGGTGATCGTGGGCGGCGGCGGCTGGAGCGCCCAGGCCTGCGCCGACATCAAGGCCTTCGCCGAACAGAACGGGCTCCCGGTCTGCGCCTCGTTCCGCAACCAGGACCTGTTCGACAACCGCCATCCGAACTACGCCGGCGATCTCGGCGTCGGCGTCGGCCCCGCGCTCGGCAAGCGCCTCAAGGCGTCGGACCTGATCATCGCCGTCGGCCCGCGTCTCGGCGAAGCCACGACCGGCGGCTACACGCTGTTCGACCTGCCCGTCCCGAAGCAGAAGCTGGTGCACGTCCATGCCAGCGCCGAGGAACTCGGCCGCGTCTACCAGGCGACGCTACCGATCAACTCCGGCATGCAGGCCTTCGCCGCCGCCGCCAAGGCGATGAAGCCCGTCGACTCGTCGCGCTGGAAGAACACCGTCGCCGAAAGCCACGCCGAGTATCTCGACAACATCAAGCCCGGCCCGCTGCCCGGTACGGTGAACATGGGCGAGGTGATCAAGTGGCTGAACGGCCGCCTGCCCGAGGACGCCATCGTCACCAACGGCGCCGGCAACTACGCCGCCTTCCTGCATCGTTTCTTCCAGTACAAGGGCTTCAAGACCCAGCTCGCCCCCACATCGGGCGCCATGGGCTACGGCGTGCCGGCGGCGGTCGCGGCCAAGATCGCCGAGCCCGGCCGCATGGTCGTGTCGCTGGCGGGCGACGGCTGCTTCCTGATGAACGGCCAGGAGTTCGCGACGGCGGTCCAGCACGGCGCCAACATCGTGATCGTCGTCGTCGACAACGGCATGTACGGCACGATCCGCATGCACCAGGAACGCGAGTACCCGACCCGCGTGCACGGCACCGAGCTCAAGAACCCCGACTTCGCCGCCTACGCCCGCGCCTTCGGCGGCCATGGCGAGACGGTCGAGAAGACCGCCGACTTCGCCGCCGCCTTCGAGCGTGCGGTGACTGCCGGCAAGCCCGCCATCATCCACGTCAAGACCGATGCCGAGGCGCTGACCTCGCGCATCACCCTCACCGGACTGCGCGAGCAGTCGCTCGAACGCCTGCGCCAGCAGAAGCACTAGGGGAAATGGATCCGGCGAACAGGCGTCGCCGGCGAACGATCGGGGAATGAACGCATGCGCGACTACCTGGCCTGGCGACTCGCTTTCGGGGTGACGACGCCGTCGACGAACACCGTCGTGCAGCCCGAGTACGACGACATGAGACCGCCGGGCGTGACCAATCACCTGGCCCGCATGGTCATCGCCGACAATCCCGTGACGTCCGACGCGGATTTCGAGCGGCAACTCGAGGCGATCGACAGGTCGCTCGAGGATGCGGTCGCGCGGGTCATGGATGCCAAGCCCAATGCCTTCATCCTCGGCATCTCGGCGC
>CAWUOG010000657.1:0-1997 GCA_963923875.1 uncultured Alphaproteobacteria bacterium | reverse complement strand
TCATCGATCCGATCTGGACCACGGCCCTGATCTCGACCCACCACGGCAACATGATTTACGACACCTTGTTCGCGGTGAACGACAAGCTCGAGGTCAAGCCGCAGATGGTCGACACCTGGACCGTCTCTTCGGACCAGCTGACCTACAGCTTCGTGCTGCGTGACGGGCTGGAGTGGCATGACGGCACGCCGGTGACGGCCGAGGACTGCGTCGCTTCGATCAGGCGCTGGGCCGCCAAGGACGGCATGGGCCAGAAGCTGATGTCGGTGGTGAGCGAACTCAGTGCCCCCGACGCCAAGACCATCAGGATGGTGCTCAAGGAGCCGTACGGCCTCGTCCTGGAGACGCTCGGCAAGTCTTCCTCGAACGTCGCCTTCATGATGCCCAAGCGCATCGCCGATGGCGATCCCAACACGCAGATCACCGACGCCACCGGCTCGGGTCCGTTCATCTTCAAGAAGGACGAATGGAAGCCGGGCGAGAAGGCGGTCTACGTCAAGAACCCGAAATACAAGCCGCGCGCCGAGCCCGCGTCAGGTCTGAGCGGCGGCAAAATTGCCAAGGTCGATCGAGTGGAATGGATCACCATCCCGGACCAACAGACCCAGGTAAACGCCCTCCTGAACGGCGAGATCGATCTGATCGAGTTTGTCCCGGCCGATCTGATGCCGCTTCTGCAGAAGGACAGGAACATCAAGACGTTCGTCACCAATCTTGCAGGGCGGCAGTTCGCCATGCGCTTCAACGTGCTGCACAAGCCGTTCGACAATGCCAAGGTACGTCAGGCCGTGCTCTATGCGCTCGACCAGAAGCCCTTTCTGGACGCCAATGTCGGCGATCCCCAGTACTACAGGGAATGCCGCTCGTTGTTTCCTTGCGGCTCGCCGCTGGAGTCGACCAGGGGCTGGGATGACAAGGTGCGCGGCAACGTCGGCAAGGCCAGGGAGCTTCTGAAGGAAGCCGGATATGACGGCTCGCCGGTTGTGCTGATGCACCAGACGGATACGGCAAATCACAATCAGCTGGCGACGGTCGCAAAGCCGCAGCTCGAGGCCGCCGGCTTCAAGGTCGACCTGCAGTCGATGGACTGGCAGACGCTGGTGTCACGCCGCACCAAGAAAGATGCGATCGCGCAGGGCGGCTGGAGTGCATTCTTTACGTCATGGGGATCTCCTGACGTATTGACGCCGGTGTCTGCGGCTTTTCTCAACGCTTCCTGCGACAAGGCGACGTTTGGCTGGCCGTGCGACGAGTCACTCGAGAAGCTGCGGGACCAATTCGCCAAGGAGACCGATCCGACCAAGCAGAAGGCGATCGCCGAGCAGGTCCAGTTGCGAGTGATCGAATATCCCACGCACGTGATTCTGGGACAATTCACGCAGCCAACGGGACTCCGCACCAACATCGACGGCTTGCTGCATACGCCGGCCTTGGCCTTGTGGAACGTCGAGAAGAAGTGACATCGCTCCCGGTGGCGCCGTCTTCGGGGGATCGATTCCGGCGCTCTGCGTTCGCGATCTCGGGCCGCCAATCTTCGCGCCTTATGCCGGGCGCGTCGGATGCTGGCATTCGGCTGCTGCCGCTGATCGTTACTGCCCGCTGACTCGTCAGTCGAGGCGGACAGCAATCCCCTTCAGGTCGTCGCGCGAGGCCGGATAGCGCTTCATCACCTCGGCGTCGTGGCCGGGAACGACCATGTTGACGTGTCCGTCGGCGAGCTTCCGCAGCTTGTCGTAGCCCGCAACCATGTCGGCGACGGAATAGACGATCGAGAACAGCTTGTTCTTCTCGATGCCCCAATAATAGTGGCTGGCATCCGAGGCGAGCACGAGCCAGCCGTTGCGCGTCATGACGCGCACCGACTGCATGCCCATCGTGTGGCCGCCGATCAGGTGAACCGAGAGGCCGGGCGCGATCTCCTCGTCGCCGTCGTGGAACACAACCCTCTGGCCGTAGAGCGCGCGGATCATGCCGACGATGTCGTCGATCTCGTAGGC
>CAWUOG010000656.1:0-1998 GCA_963923875.1 uncultured Alphaproteobacteria bacterium | reverse complement strand
AGCCAGGGGTGCCGATCTGGCGGCCTTTTACTATGCCGGTCACGGTCTCTATTGGGAGAACAACGCCTACATGGTGCCCGTGGATGGCGACCTGAGTTCGCCCGACAAGGTCAGGAACTTCGTCGGCTTTCCCGCGATGCGCAAGGTGGTCGGCACCGCGGCGCACCGCCTGCTGATCTTCGACAATTGCCTCAACAATCCAGCCGACGGGTGGCGACAGACCGCGACCGAGGACAAGGCCCGCGGGACGGTCGGGCGCGGATACCAGGAACCGCCCAACGGCCTTTACATGTACTCGTCGGTACCGGGCCGCATCGCTCCCGACGGTCCGCCAGGCCAGAACAGTCCCTTCGGCGCAGCTTTCCTGCGCGTATTCGATGGATCGGATGTCGATCTCCGGACGCTCACGGCACGGGTGAACCGGGAGGTGATCATCGCCAGTGCGGGCCGCCAGATCTGCTCGTTCCGCAACGCCTATGCCGAACCCTACGTCCTGCGGACCAGCCCTCCGGTGAAGTTCCCGCCGGCGGCCAATCCGCTGGCGGCCGATGCGTCCCGGGTGGTCGAATTGCCCAATGCCATCGCTTTCGCGCGGGAGCACAAATTGCCCCTGCCGCTGTCGCTGATCGGCATCCGGCCGCCGGCGGGCATGCCGCATGCCAACAAGGTCGGCTCTTATCGCTACGATGTCGGGGGGTAATCGAACATCTTCGTCATCTTTAACGTCGAGGAACCCAAATCGGCCGAGGTGCTGCTGGTCTATCACCTGGATGGCACGACCACCTGGACGTGGGTCAGGGGCAGTCTCGCCAACGACAAGCTGGAGGTGAAGGCGCGTTCAGGCGGAGGCACTCATGTCTTCACGTGGAGCGACGGAAACGGCGGAAGTCTCTCCATCTTCCCCGCGGCCGACACGACCTCCACGCGGATAACCCAGGGGCGTTTCTCTCGGCTGGATGGATAGCTACAGCGGCAGATGAGGTTTCAGTACGATCTTTGCTATCGGGAGAATTCCGATAGCTCCCATTGAAAAACTGCAATCCTCAGTGCCCCTCACTCCCACTCAATCGTCCCCGGCGGCTTGCTCGTGATGTCGTACGTCACCCGGTTGATGCCACGCACCTCGTTGATGATGCGGCTGGCGACGCGGCCGAGGAAGGCGTGGTCGAACGGGTAGTAGTCGGCGGTCATGCCATCGGTCGAGGTGACGGCGCGCAGCGCGCAGGCCTGGTCGTAGGTGCGGCCGTCGCCCATCACGCCGACGGTGCGCACCGGCAGCAGCACGGCGAAGGCCTGCCAGATCGCGTCGTAGAGGCCGGCCTTCCGGATCTCGTCGAGATAGACCGCGTCGACCTCGCGCAGCAGGTCGAGCTTTTCCTTCGTGATGTCGCCGGGGATGCGGATCGCGAGGCCGGGGCCCGGGAACGGATGGCGGTTCACCAGGTCGGCCGGCAGGCCGAGCTCCCGGCCGAGGTCCCTCACCTCGTCCTTGAACAGTTCCCGCAGCGGCTCGACCAGCTTCATGTTCATGCGCGCCGGCAGGCCGCCGACATTGTGATGGCTCTTGATCGTCACCGACGGGCCGCCGGTGAAGCTCACCGATTCGATCACGTCGGGATAGAGCGTGCCCTGCGCGAGGAAACCGGCACCGCCGATCTTCTTCGCCTCGGCCTCGAACACGTCGATGAACAGCGCGCCGATCGTCTTGCGCTTCTTCTCGGGGTCGGTGACGCCGGCCAGCGCCTTGAGGAAGAGCTGGCTCGCGTCGGCGTGGACCAGCGGGATGTTGTAGTGGTCGCGGAACAGGCGGACGACCTGCTCGCCCTCGTCCTTGCGCAGCAGGCCGTGGTCGACGAACACGCATTGCAGCTGGTCGCCGATCGCCTCGTGCAGCAGCACGGCCACGACCGAGGAGTCGACGCCGCCGGAGAGGCCGCAGATCACCTTGCCTTTGCCGACCTGGGCGCGGACCTGGGCGATCGCGCGCTCCTTGAAGGC
>CAWUOG010000655.1:0-2003 GCA_963923875.1 uncultured Alphaproteobacteria bacterium | reverse complement strand
TCCTTGAAGAAGCCCTTCCTCTCGGCGATCGTGAGCGACAGATAATAGAGTGCCGACTTGCCGCCGACGGCGAGCACAACCTTGCTCTTCTCGGGCTTGCTGCCCTGGGCGCGAACGATCGACGGAGCGGCGATCAGTGCCGGCGCGGCAGCCAGGATGGCGCGGCGCCCAATCTGCGGCTTGGTCATGTTCCCTCCTCGCACTTGCTGTGCATTCAGGGCGGGGAGATTGCCGCAATGCCTGCGACCCGGCAACCGGACCTCTTTGTCGCGGCCATGTACCGGGACTTATTTGAATGTCCGTTCCTTCCACCACGGAAAGTAGGACGGCATGCCACTGCTGACTTTCATCGGGAACTTCGCCGGCCGCTTCTCGAGGAAGGCGATCACGCCCTCCTTCACGTCGGCCGACTTGCCGCGCTCATAGATGCCCTTGGAGTCGACCTTGTGCGCCTCCATCGGGTGGTCAGCCCCCAGCATCTTCCAGATCATGTGCCGGTTGAGCGCGACGGAGACCGGCGCGGTGTTGTCGGCGATTTCCCGGGCGAGCGCATAGGCCGCCGGCAGCAGGTCGTCAGGCTTGTGCACCGAACGCACCAGGCGACCACGCAAAGCCTCATCGGCGGGGAAGACCCGCCCGGTCATCACCCATTCCAGCGCCTGCTGCGGGCCGACCAGCCGCGGCAGGAACCAGCTCGAGCAGGCCTCCATGACGATCGCCCGGCGGGTGAAGACGAAACCGTAGCGCGCCGCCTCCGACGCGAGCCGTACATCCATGGCGAGCTGCATGGTGACACCGACGCCGACCGCCGGGCCGTTGCAAGCGGCGATGGTCGGCTTGAGGCTTTCGAACAGCCGCAGCGTGAACAGGCCGCCGCCGTCGCGATGGCCGTCGAGTCCGGGATCGACCGGCCCGCGATTTTCGGAATTGAACGTGTTGGCGCCGCCCGACAGGTCGGCGCCGGCACAGAAGCCTCGGCCGGCGCCGGTGAAGACCACGGCGCGGACATCGTCGTCGCGGTCGGCGCGGTCCATCGCGTCGAGCAGCTCCGACAGCATCTTTCCGGTGAAGGCGTTGAGCTTGTCCGGACGGTTCAAGGTGATCGTGAGGATGCCGTCCCTGGTCTCGTACTTGATCTGCTCGTAGTTCATCGCCCTACACCTGATTGATGAGAATGACGCCGCCCATGACCAGCGCGATGCCGCCGATCTGGCGCAGGCCGAACGGCTCCTTGAACAGGAAATGTCCCAACACCGCGACGATGGCGTAGCTCAGCGAGACGCTCGGAAAGGCGACCGACACCGGGATCGAGCGCAGGGCGAAGATGTAAAGAAAGGCCGCCGCCGCATAAAGCACCAGGCCGCAGATGGTCGACGGCCTCAGGAATTGCGCCACCAGCGTCGGCGCCGCGGCACCGGCCTTCAGCAGCATCTGGCCCGCGATGCCCGCCAGGATGCCTGCCCCGAGTGCGAAATAATGTGCCGTCACGGTCATGGCTCCGATGTCACGCGCTCGCGATGGGGCTGGCCCGCCGCCTTGGTCTCGACCGGCGGCCGCTCGGTCTCCAGGCCGGACGCGCCCCGGCGGAAGACCTCGCGCACGAGATATTGAGGTTTCCGGTTCACGGCAAGGAACATGCGGCCGAGATATTCGCCGATCAGGCCGACGACGATGAGCTGAACGCCGGCCAGCACCAGCACCGCGACCATCAGGGACGCCCAGCCCTGCGGTGGCTTGTTGTCGGAAATCGCTTCGACGATGACGATGATCGCCGCCAGCGCCCCCAGCGCGCCGAAGATGATGCCGAACATGGTGGCGAAGCGCAGCGGGATCACCGAAAAGTTCAGGAACATCGACAGCCAGAGCCGGAACAGGCGCGAGATCGTGTAATTCGAACGCCCTTCGACGCGCGGCAGGTGGTCGACCTGCAGGCGGCCGACATTCTGCGTCACCTGGAAGACGAGGCCATCGACGTACGGGAACGGTCCCTCGTAGCCCGCGGT
>CAWUOG010000654.1:0-2005 GCA_963923875.1 uncultured Alphaproteobacteria bacterium | reverse complement strand
GTATCGGCGTGGACCAGCGGGGCGATGCCGTGCTTCCTCAGGAAGTTGCGGCACTGCGACAGCGCCTGGACGTGGCTCTTTGCGGTCTTGATGCTCTTCAGGGTCACTCCCGGCAGGGCGACCAGACAATGTTCGACCCGCTGGAAGTGCTCGGCCACGATCTTGAGTTTCGTGTGCGGCAGCAGGCTGTGCAGGTCGGCGACCCGGCCTGCGATCGAGTTCTCGACCGGAATCATGGCCAGTTCGGCCCGGCCAGCCTGGACGGCCCCCATGGCGGCCTCGAAGGTCGGGCACGGCAGGGTGGTCATGTAGGGAAATGCCGCCCGGCAGGCCATATCGGAGTTCGCCCCCGCTTCGCCCTGGAAGGCGATGGTATTGCCCGCCCTGCCCTTTGCCTTGGCCCTTGCCATTCCCCCGGTCCCTTTCGTCTGTGGGCGGGATGTTTCGCCCGCCGGATCACCCGCCGTCAACGCGCTTCGGCTTTCCGGGCAAGGGGCGAAAAACCTCGCAAAATCCGGTACTTGCGACGTTCCGCCGCGCGAGCGACAAGCGCTGATCAGATACTACTGAGGGCGCCAAGGGCGTGCTACAGCAACGTCCGAAAATATTGCCGCTGCGGGATCTCACTCTAATGGCCAATTTCAACACGGTTGCCGGCTGCGTTCTGGCCTCGGCGCTTTTCGCGATGGTGGTCGGCAAGGTCTCCAACGCGGTCGTTCACCCGCACATGCCGGAAAAGCCGCATATCGCGGTCGCCGACGCAGCACCGGCCGCAGCGAGCGCCGCTGCACCGGCCGCCGACCTGGCGCCGATCGGTCCCAAGCTCAAGGACGCCAACGTCGACAAGGGCAAGGCGCTGTTCCAGCAGCAGTGCTTCACCTGCCATACCGTCGACAAGGGCGGCGCCAACAAGGTTGGCCCGAACCTCTGGAGTGTCGTCGGCCGCAAGAAGGCCAGCCACGACGGCTTCAGCTACTCGTCGGCACTACAGGGCAAGGGCGGCGACTGGAGCTACGAAGACATCAACCACATGATCTTCAAGCCGCAGGGCTACGTGCGTGGCACCAAGATGGCGTTCGCCGGGCTCGTGAAGGAGCAGGATCGCGCCGACGTCATCGCCTATCTGCGGACGATGAGCGACAGCCCGGCGCCGCTTCCCTAAGCCGGCCGGTGGTCTCGTGACCGGATCGGTATCCGCCGAGCTGGTCGCTCTGGCCAACTCCCTCGCCGACGCCGCGCGTCCGATCGCGGCGCGCTACTTTCGTACCCCTGTCACCGTCGACGACAAGGCCGACCAGAGCCCTGTCACCATCGCCGATCGCGAAGCCGAAACGGCAATGCGCACGCTGCTCGACAACCGGGTGCCGCAGCATGGCGTGTTCGGGGAAGAGCACGGCGCGGTTCGCACCGACGCAGAATTCGTCTGGGTGCTCGATCCGATCGACGGCACCAAGGCCTTCATCACCGGTCTGCCGATCTTCGGCACCCTGATCGCGCTGCTCCACCGGGGCGTGCCGGTGCTGGGCATCATCGATCAGCCGATTTCGAAGGAGCGTTGGGTCGGCGTCGTTGGGCAGGGCTCCACACTGAACGGCAGACCGATCAAGGTCCGCGCCTGCCCCGGCCTCGACAAGGCCTACATGTATTCGACGGCGCCGCAGATGTTCGATGGCGCCACCGCCGGCCGCCACCAGGCGCTGGCCGAGAAGACCAAGCTCTTTCGCTGGGGCGGCGATTGCTACGCCTACGGCCTGCTGGCCGCCGGCCATGTCGATCTCGTCGTCGAGAATTCGCTCAAGCTCTACGACTTCGCGGCACTCGTTCCGGTGATCAAGGGCGCGGGCGGACTGATCACCGATTGGCGCGGCAGGGACCTCGACATGCATTCCGATGGCTCGGTGATCGCGGCTGGCGATCCCGCGATCCTCACTGCGGCAAGGCAGATCCTGACCGGCTGACCGGCAGGTTCGATGTCTCGAACCACACTGCCTCGATTCCCTTGTAG
>CAWUOG010000653.1:0-2008 GCA_963923875.1 uncultured Alphaproteobacteria bacterium | reverse complement strand
ACGATGCTGCTCTTCGCGATCGTGGGGGGCATCATCGGCTGGCGCCGTGCCACCAAGCCGATCTATCGGCGGTCGATGTTCGATCAGGATCCGCCGGACGGCATGAGCCGGCGCGAGTACGACGGACTGATTCGCCGTCGTCGCAAACGCGTTCGCCTACTGGTGACGATAGTTTATGCCCTGGTCGGTGCGGTCGTGGGTGTGGCCTTCCTGCTTTTCCTCGGCCGAAGGTAGTCGTCCTCTACGCCATCCGGCGGCACTCAGCGCCCGCTCTTGGTCGCGCCTTGCCCCTTGATCACGCCATCGATCGTTTCGGCGAACGCCGTCGCCATCGGCACCAGAAGAGCAGGATCGACCGTCGAGATCGTATCGAGCGGCGTGTGGAAATAGCGGTGCGAGCCCGCCATGCCGAAGAAGTTCGGAAATTCCGCGCCCTGGACGTCGCGCATCTCGCCGACGCCCGCCTGGCTTCCGGTCAGCCGTGTCGCCGGAATGCCGGCGAAGGTGCGGTCGACCAGCGGGGCCAGGGACGTCGAGCTCAGGACCGCCTTCGCCACCTGCTCGCGGCACGCCAGAGACGCGCCGAAATGCGCCCAGGCTATCGTGTCCTTGGGCCGCGGTGCGCCACGCTTCATGAACTGGGACATGCCGCCGTGGCCGATCTCGTGGCCGGCGGTGGCCACGAGCATCACGTCGACGTCGGTGAAACGCTTGGCGGCGAGACGCGCCATGGCAAGGAAGCCCGCGATGCCCGGCCCGCGCTCGCAGGTGCTGGTGAACCAGCTCGTGACGGGCGTAGAGACCACCAGCCAATTGTCCTTGCCGCGGTCGAGGCGTGCCACGACGTTGCGGCTCGTGAGCGCATCCCTGTAGGTGCCGGCGATCTCCACCGTGAGCTCGGCGCCCGACTTCTCGGCGGCGTCCAGCGCGGCACGGTCCTTGGGCGCGACAAGGATGACCGGAACCGGCCAGGCGCGACTCGACTGGTCGACGTTGTAGGTGAAGATTTCGCCGCTCGGATGGTCGATCGTGAGCAGCACCGCGGCCGGCTCGCGTCCGAATGCCTGGTAGAGCTTGGCGCGGTGGTCGTCGTTGAGATAGGCGCCGCGATCGTACGGCAGGTCGACGCGCACGAAGCGGCCGGCGGCCTTCACGATCGGATCGCCGGGCTTGGCGGGCAGCGGTGCGATGCTGGCGGTGAGCGAGAAGTTCGCCTGCTTCTCCGGCATCCACCATTGCGGCACGACATCGAGCTTCCGGTCGCCGACCTTGAGGGTTCCCGACGTGAACTCGTACTGCCTCTCCATCGCAAAGGGCTGGGAGTTCACCTTCAGGCCGGCCTTGCCCAGCTCCGCGGCAATCCAGTCCAGCGCGGCGGTCGCGCCCGGCGAGCCATAGCGATGTACGCCGAAGCTCTCGTAGCGCCTGATGTCGGCCATCATCTGCTCTTCCGACAGCGGGTCGGCGGCCTGGGCGACGGGCGACATCATGAGCAGGGCCAATGCAAGGAACAGAAAGGGGCGGAACACCTGCTCGAACTCGTTGCTGCTGCGCATTGGATCACGACTTTCTTACATATTCGCGGCCCGGAGAATTGCAATAACCGCCCGGGGCCCGGGCGGTACACCGGTCTGCCCGCCCGCCGATGTGCATGTCAGCCGATCACGACTTTTTGGTGATCGATCCAGCGCCGCGCGCTCGCCATGTCCTTGAACAGCCGCATCGGCCGCTTGAGCGCGGCGAACGGCTTCAGGATCTCGACCAGTTCGTCGCGCCGGCCGGGGCCCGCCACCACCGCGAATGGCCCGAGAGGCCGCGCCTTGGGGCGCGTCTTGAGGCGGGTTGACAGCGCCTTGAGGTCGGCTTGGCTGAGATTGGACGTGCCGTGGCGGGCATCGAAGATCTTGCGGTAGGGCTGGGCGCCTTCTTTGACCACCTTGTCGATGAAGGCGCCGATGTCCTGCAGGGTCACCACACCCTCGGAAACTCCGATAACCATGCGGTCGAG
>CAWUOG010000652.1:0-2017 GCA_963923875.1 uncultured Alphaproteobacteria bacterium | reverse complement strand
GATCAAGGAAGGCGACCGCTTCGCCGTGCTGTCGGACATCCTGGGTGACGAGGATCACCTCGGCGACATGGACTTCAAGGTGGCCGGCTCCGAGAAGGGCATCACCGCGCTGCAGATGGACCTCAAGATCACCTCGATCAACGAGGAGATCATGAAGGTGGCGCTGGCGCAGGCGAAGGACGGCCGTCTCCATATCCTGGGCGAAATGGCCAAGGGACTGGGCGGCGCGCGCGAGAGCGTGAGCCAGAACGCGCCGCGCATCACGCAGTTCACCATTCCGAAGGACAAGATCCGCGAAGTGATCGGCACCGGCGGCAAGGTGATCCGCGAGATCACCGAGACCACCGGCACCAAGATCGACATCGAGGACGACGGCACCATCAAGGTGGCCGCGGTCGACGCCAAGCAGGGCCAGGCCGCGATCGACTGGATCAAGGGCATCGTCGCCGAGCCGGAAGTCGGCGTGATCTACAACGGCAAGGTCGTGAAGACCGTCGAGTTCGGCGCCTTCGTGAACTTCCTCGGCGCCCGCGACGGCCTCGTGCACATCTCCGAACTGGCGCCGCGCCGGGTCGGCAAGGTGACCGACGTCGTGTCGGAAGGCCAGCAGGTCAAGGTCAAGGTGCTGGGCGTCGACGACCGCGGCAAGGTTCGCCTGTCGATGAAGGCCGTCGACCAGGCGACCGGCGAGGACATCTCGAACAAGCCGCGCGAGGAACAGGCCGCTCCGGCTGCCGGTGAGTAGCTCGCGACAGATCGTCAACGGAAGCGGCGGCCTTTCGGCCGCCGTTTTTGTTTGTAGAGTCGGAGGCATGTCCCTTCGACTGCCTTCGCGACGTCTGCTGATGGCCGGTTCCGGCGCCCTGCTGTTGAGCGGCCCGCCCGCGCAGGCTGATGTCCTGGCGCTCACACCGCCACAGACTGAAGGCCCGTTCTATCCGGTGAGCTTTCCCGCCGATCTCGACAACGACCTCGTGCAGGTGCGAGGTCAGGCGGCCCAGGCGATGGGCACGGTGCTGCATCTGAAGGGCCGCGTGCTGGGGCGCGACGGCAAGCCCATGTCGGGTGCGCTGGTCGAGATTTGGCAGTCCGATTCGATGGGCATTTACGACCATCCACGCCAATCGGGCCGCGAGAAGCGCGATGCCGCGTTCCAGGGCTACGGGCGGATGATGGCCGACACGCAGGGCAACTACAGTTTCCGCACCCTCAAGCCTGTCGCCTACCCGGGGCGCACGCCGCACATCCATCTCAAGGTCGCGACCGGCTCGGGCGTCCTGCTGACCAGCCAGTTCTATATCGCCGGCGAACCGCAAAACGAGCACGACGGGCTTTATCGCGCGGCGTCGCGCGATCCAGCGCAACGCGCGCGCATCGACATGAAGCTCGAGCCGGCGAACGGCCTCGAAGTCGGCGCGCTCGCGACATCGATGGATATCGTGGTCGCCTGACCGGCGATTAAACGACCATAATAGGTGACTGACGGCGATAGCGCCTAGGATCGCCGCGTCATGCAGCTCTCCTGTCGCGCGCGCTTGAATCCTCGCCAGACTGACGACGCACTTCGCGTCGCGGTCGCCCTAAAAAATTATATAGTTATTGAAGAATCGCCGTTGAAGCGAAGAACGGCCAGAAAGTGCCGTGGCGGCAGAGGCTTAGTCAGACTCAAGAATTATATAGCGAATTTTTTTGCTTTCCGGCCTGGGTGTCGGCGGGTCCTTGGAGGGATTTCGCGCGCGTCGGCGAATGCTGTCGGGCTCCCGCTATTCGCTCGGCGCAAGCAAGTCGCAGGAGGAATCGGCTTCGATGTCGATGGCGCGGGGGTCGAAGGCGATTCCTCCTGCGGAAATTTTTGTCTTGAGTGATGCGCGCCTGCCCTTTGCCGGGAAAGTGGGAAAGAACGGAAAAGCGCCGATGCCGCCGGGTTCCGACGTTTCCCACCGGCGCGGGAAGTGCGTGGGAAAGTGGGAAATCGATGCCCTACCGCCCGCCGGCGGCTTCGATCAGCGCCGCGACG
>CAWUOG010000651.1:0-2022 GCA_963923875.1 uncultured Alphaproteobacteria bacterium | reverse complement strand
CCCGCTGCGCGCCGAGTTGCGCGCAGCCTCGTGGTTCGCGGCACTGGGTGAACCTCTGACCGAAGGCGACCTGACCGAAGCTCGCGCCTATGCCGGTGCCGAAGCCGACGTAAGACGGGTGACGTCATGGGCGGAGGCCGAGACGTTCATGAAGTCGACCGATGCAGGCGTGCTCGCCTGGTGGGATCGCGAAGAGACCCTGCGCAAGCAACTGCTGGCGCGTGCCGAAGCGACCTATCCCGAGCGCGCACTGTGGACGTCACTCACCGAACTCACGACCGAAGCGGGCGACCTGGTCCATGGCAAGGCCGCGACTGCCGCCGCGCGCATGGGCGGTGCGCAGCCTGCGTCGATCCACGTCGCGGCGGGTGCTGCCTCCCAGGCCGTCTATCAGCTCGCCGTTGCCCGAATCGCCGGCGAGACGCGATCGCCCTTCGAAAGCAAGTTCAGATTGTTCGCCGCCGGCCGCTGGCCGCTCGGCGTTACGGGCTCTAGGCTGATGCTCTTCTAGAGAGGAGCGGATGCAGCGCCCAATACAGCGCATAGTCGGCAAGCTCGAGCGGCCGTTCGGCAAGCTTCATTACGAGGTCACTGGCAGCGGCCCCGCGCTGGTTTTCGCCCATGGCCTCGGCGGCAACCAGATGAGCTGGTGGCAACAGGTCGCCCACTTCGCGCCGCACTACACTTGTGTTGCCTTCGCCCATCGCGGCTTCGCGCCGTCAGCCCCCGTCCCGGGCGGCCCAGACGCCGCCGACTATGCCGGGGACCTCGCGGCCCTGATCGAACACCTGAAGTTCACCGACGTCCGCCTCGTCGGCCAGTCGATGGGCGGCTGGACGGTACTGGAGTACGCCCTCGCGAACCCGACAAGGGTGAGGGCGCTGGTGCTGAGCTCCACGTCGGGCACGATCGACCGCAGAAGCGCCGATCCATCGGGCGGCGACCGATACGATTCGTGGCTCAGGGACGCCGAGGCGCAGATCATGGCCGGCCTCGCCCGTGGCATTCATCCCGCGGTCGGCGCACGCGCCGCAGAAAGGTCGCCGTCGCTGCATCTTCTTTACAAGAGCATCGACGAGATGGCGGGCCGGCTCGACAAGGAGAAACTGCGCGCCAACCTGCGCCGGACGGCGCGCCGACGGACGTCGGATCTCAAGGACTTCCGCGTACCCACCCTGCTGATCTCAGGTGGGCGCGACGTGGTCTTTCCGCCCTTCCTCGCAAGCGCCATCGCGGCAACCCTGCCCTGCGCCGATGCACAGGAGATGCCCGAGTCCGGACACTCGCCATACTTCGAGGACGCCGCTACGTTCAATCAACTGGTGGAGCGCTTTCTCGCCCTCCACGCATAGGAGGGATCGTTGTCCAAGGACAACCCGCGGATCGCCGTTCTGGGATTCGCCATAGAGTGCAATCGCTTCGCGCCGGTTTCGACGGCGCACGATTTCGAGACCGATGTCGATATCCGCGGCAACCGCATCGTAGCCGAAGGCCGCGCCGCCGCGTCGATCACGCTTCCCGATCTGCCAGGCTTCTTCACCGAGATGGATGCGACCGGCCCGTGGACACCGGTGCCAATCCGTGTATCGCAGGCCCAGCCCGGCGGGCCGGTTGAGAAGGACTTCTTCCGTGGCTTCCTGACCGAGATCGCCTCGGGCCTGAGGGCCGCTTTGCCGGTCGACGGTGTATTCGTCTCCTGCCATGGCGCTGCCGTGGCCGAAGGCAGCGACGATCCCGACGGCGACCTGTTCGAAATGGTTCGTGGCATCGTCGGCCCGGACGTGCCGGTGGTCTCGACCTTCGACTTGCACGCCAATGTCTCGCGCCGCATGACCGACAATCTCTCGGTCTTCGTGGGCTATCTCGAGAACCCGCACACCGATATCCGCGAACGAGGCATCGAATCAGCGAAGCATCTGCGCGAATGCCTGGCAGGTGCGCGAACTGCGGTAACAATGGTCAAGCTACCGCTGGTGCCGCCACAGATTTCCCTGCTGACCGCGCGCGGGCCCTATGCCGACC
>CAWUOG010000650.1:0-2022 GCA_963923875.1 uncultured Alphaproteobacteria bacterium | reverse complement strand
TTTTCTGCGTCTGCACGAAGTCGCCGAGCAGCCGCACCACGCCGCGGTTGATCTCGGCGCGCACGGCCTCGTCCCCGGCAAGCTGGCGGCCGACATCGACCAGCATCGTTTCCAGATGCCGGCGGACCTGCGATTCGTCGCTGGCAAGATCGCGCTCGAGCCAGGAGCGCACGCCATCCCAGGCACGATCGGCCAGCGTCGACACTTCCGGTCGCGCCAGCAGATCCTGCTTGGCCGCTTCCAGCCGGCGCGCATAATCCGGCGACTGGCGCAGGCGTTCGGCGAAGCCCGACACGAACCGGTCGAACTCGCGGCGCAGCGGATGGTCGGGCTGCACCTTCGCTTCCTCGATGAACGACACCGTCGAGGCCACGATCTTGCGCAGCAGATAGGCGTCGGCCTTGTAGAGATTAAACAGCGCCGGCAGCTCGCGGCGGATCTTCTCCCTCAGGGCATCGAGCGTCGCCGGATCGGCCAGCACCTTGTCGACCGCGGCCAGCAGCTCGTTGAGAAGCCGCTGGTGCCGGCCACTCTCCTGCAGGGCCGACAGGAGATTGGCCGTCAGCGACGCCAGCTCGAGGCGCTGCAGCTCGCCACGCACCCGCTCGCCCATGAAGCGGCGCAGGCCGGACTGGTCCATCGCCGCAAGCGTCTGCGGCAGCAGGCCGACCACGAAACGCGCCAGGGCGGCGCTGCGTTCGCGATCGGAAAGCCACTCGGCGATCTGTGCGGCGAAATCGACTTCCGCCAGTTTGCGGTCGACCGCTTCGGGGGCGAGGAAATTGGTCTCGATGAAACTGCCGAGATTGTCGGCGATGCGGACGTGATTGCGCGGGATGATCGCGGTATGGGGGATCGGCAGGCCGAGCGGACGGCGGAACAGCGCCACCACCGCGTACCAGTCGGCGAGCCCGCCCACTGTAGCCGCGGCCGCGAACGCCGCGACATAGCCCCAGGCCCAGTGCGTGTGATCGAGCGCTCGGGCAACGCCGAACAACGCCGCCGTTCCGACCAGCAATAGCGTGGCCGCCCATTTCACCCGCGACAGCGCGCGGGCACGGTCGTCATCGCCCGGAACCATCGTCTATAGTCCTGCCGTCAAGGTTTCCGGGGAGGATTTCATGAAGGTCGGGTTCATCGGCGTGGGCAACATGGGCGGCCCCATGTGCCGCAACATCATCAAGCGCTCGAACCACCAGGTCACGGTGTTCGACCTCAATCCGGCGGCCCTGAAGGCCTGTACCGACGTCGGCGGCACCGCCGCCAAGTCGGTCGCCGAGGCCACCAAGGGCGCCGACCTGGTCATGACTTCGCTTCCCATGCCCAAGCATGTGGAGGCGGTCGCGCTCGGAGACAATGGCATTCTCGCCAATATCTCCAAGGGCCAGACCTTCATCGACCTCAGCACCAATGCGCCGTCGATGGTCAAAAAGATCGGCGAGGCCTTTGCTGCCAAAGGCATCCCGATGCTCGACGCGCCGGTGAGCGGCGGAACGACCGGCGCCGAAGCCGCGACGATCGCAATCATGGTCGGCGGCGACAAGAAGGTGTTCGACGACGCGCTGCCGGTTCTGCAGAGCTTCAGCGCCAACGTCATCCACATGGGCGCGCTGGGCAACGGCACCGTCGCCAAGCTCGTGAACAACATGCTCTCGTTCTGCAACATGGCAGCGCTGTGCGAGGGCATGATGCTGGGCACCAAGTACGGCCTCGATCCCGAGAAACTGCTGCACGTCATCTCGACCTCGAGCGGCAACTCCAACGCCATCAGGAACTTCACCCTGCGCGCGATGAAGAACTTCTACGATCCGCCGTCGTTCGCGCTCGACCTCGCCTACAAGGACCTGCACCTCGCCCTCGAACTCGGCGACGAGCTCGGCGTGCCGTTGCAGCAGGGCGCTTCGACGCACAACCTGCAGCGCCTCGCCAAAGGCATGGGCTGGGGACCGGAGGACAGCACCTCAGTACTGCGCGTCTACGAGATGATGCTGAAGCACAAGGTGAATCCGTGAACGCACCCGC
>CAWUOG010000649.1:0-2023 GCA_963923875.1 uncultured Alphaproteobacteria bacterium | reverse complement strand
GCGCAAGCTCTACGTGGAAGCCTACGACGAAATGCTGGAAAAGACCGATACTGACCATGCCCCCTGGCATGTGATCGCTACGGACAACAAGAAAACCGCCCGGCTGGAAGGCATGAGACTCCTCGTCCAGACGATCGGAAAGGGCGTCAAAATCGGCGAGAACGAACTCGACCCGATGATCGCCGAAGCGGCGGCCAAACTCTGGGGATGGCGGCCCGGAGGCAGGAAAGACAAGGACAAGAACGAAAAGGAAAAATGAAGACGCCAAGCCGGCTTTCCAACCGGGAGCCGGACGATGCGACGCGGATCACCCGCCCGATTCCGGCGCCGTGACGCTCGCCTGCCCGCCGAGCATTTCTGCCAGCCATGGCAGCGACTGGCGCATCGCCTCCTCGAATTTCCAGGGTGGATTGATCACCGTCATGCCGCAGGCCGAGAGCTTGCCGGGCGCCGTCACGGGCACTCGCAATTCAAGATGCAGGCTCTTCAAGCCCCCCAGGCTCGCGAAGAATCGCGCGACCGCCGGCTCGTCCTTTACAGGATACCAGATTGCATAGCAGCCGGTGGCGAACCGGCGCAGCCCGTGACGCAGCGCACGTTCGAGGCGCTCGAACTCGTCGGTCGCCTCGAACGGCGGGTCGATCAGCACAAGGCCGCGACGCTCGACCGGCGGCAAGCAGGCGCGCACGGCATGGTAGCCATCCTCCTCGCGAACCTCGATCGCGCGGTCGCCGGCAAACTCGCGCTTGAGCGCGAGCGAGTCCTGCGGATGAAGCTCGCAGGCCACGAACCGGTCGCCGGGGCGCAGACCGGCACGGATCAGGCGCGGCGAGCCCGGATAGTGGGACGGCCGCCCGCGGCCGCCACCGAACTTGCGGTCATAGGCGGCAACGGCCGCCAGATAACGCACCACGGCCTCCGGCATGCCCTGTCGGGGCGCGTCCCACAGGCGCAGGATGCCGCCCTCGACTTCACCCGTACGCCCGGATTGGGATCCGCCCAGATCGTAGCCCCCGGTGCCGGCATGGGTGTCGAGCACGAAGAGCTTCTTGTCCTTCGCGGTCAGCAACCGCAGCAATTCGCACAAAACCAGATGCTTCAGCACATCGGCGAAGTTGCCGGCATGAAAGCCGTGGCGGTAGTTCATGGCATGGCTATAGCATGCGGGCCGAACGAGTAAGGATTTCAGGGGAGACTGATTTGGCCACGCACGAACTTCATTCCTCGCCCGACACATGCCATTGGGGCTATTTCGACAGCCAGCTTAAGCCCTCGCTGCGAATCAAGTCGGGCGACATCGCCACCATCCATTGCGTGTCGGGGAGTCGGGAGATCCTGCCGAAGCCGCCCATGAACGTCCTGCCCGAGCACCTTGAAATCCTGGGCAAGCTGACGCCGCATCTGGGCCGCCACATTCTTACGGGGCCGGTCTATGTCGAGGGGGCCGAGCGCGGCGATGCGCTGGCGGTCGAGGTGCTCGACATCAAGTTCCGCACCAACTGGGGCTGGAACGCCATGCGTCCCCTCGCCGGGACCTTGCCCGAGGACTTCCCCTACTACCGCCTGACGCACATTCCGATCGATTCCAACCGCGGCGTCTGCACCATGCCGTGGGGCACCGAGATCGAGCTGCGGCCGTTCTTCGGCATCATGGGTGTGGCGCCGCCGCCGGAATGGGGCCAGTGCAGCTCGATCGAGCCGCGCGCGTTCGGCGGCAATATCGACAACAAGCACTTCCAGGTCGGCAGCACGGTCTATCTCCCCGTGTTCGCCGAGGGCGGCCTGTTCTCGACCGGCGACGGCCATGGCGTGCAGGGCGACGGCGAGGTCAATCTCACCGCGCTCGAAACCAGCCTGTCGGGCACCTTCCGCTTCACCGTGCGCAAGGACATGAAGCTCAACAATCCGCGCGCCGAGACCGCGACGCACTGGATCACGCACGGCTTCGACCAGGACCTCGACGACGCCGCCAAGGAAGCGCTGCGCGACATGATCCGCCTGATCAGTGCCAAGACCGGATTGA
>CAWUOG010000648.1:0-2024 GCA_963923875.1 uncultured Alphaproteobacteria bacterium | reverse complement strand
GGCAGGTCGATCGGGCCATGCGGTGCACGCTGGGCTCCATCCAGCATCACCTTGGCTCCAGCAATCTTTGCGGCATCAACCACCATCTTTACATCGACCAATGCACCCGTGACGTTCGAAACATGCGCCACGGACACCAGCCTGGTCCTCGGCGTCAGCAGCCGGGGCAACTGGCCAAGATCGATCCGGCCATCTTCCGTTACCGGGAGCATGTCGATTTCGATACCCGCCCTCGCCCGCAGGAGCTGCCACGGGACGATGTTGGAATGGTGCTCCAGCTCCGAGAGCAGGATGCGGTCGCCCGGCTTGAGCAGAGAGCCGTAGGAATAGGCCACCAGGTTGATCGCCGCCGTGCAGCCGCCCGTGAACACGATCTCCAGCGGTTGGACGCCGAGGAACGCCGCCACTTCGGCCCGGGCGTTCTCGTAGGCTTCGGTCGCCCGCTCGGCCAGCCGGTGCACGCCGCGCAGGACGTTGGCCCGGCCGGTGGTCTCGTATTTCCGCACGGCATCGAGAACGGCCACCGGCGTCTGGGCCGACGCCCCGTTGTCGAGATAATGAATCGGCCTGCCGTCGATGATCTCGGAGAGGATCGGGAATTGCCGACGGACGGAGGCGACGTCAAAATTCATGCTTTGGCCCTGGCACGCCAGGCGGCAAGCGCCTCCGGCGTGTCGATATCGGTGATCGCAGCCTCGCCCGTCATCTCGACCTCGCAGACCAGGTCGGCATGCTCGCCGATCAGGTGCTTGGCGCCGGTATCGCCTTCGACCCTGGACATTTCGGGGAAGAACCGGCGCGCCCACAGGACCGGGTTGCCGCGCTTGCCGGCGACGGTTGGTACGCAGATCGACCGGCCCTCGACCGGACTGTAGGCGGCCATCAGCCTGTCGAGCAGGCCAGAGGTCACGCCCGGCATGTCTCCGAGTTGCACGATCGCAGCGTCAATATCCTTGCCCAATGCCTCGATGCCCGTCCGCACCGACGTGCTGAGCCCCTGCGCAAAGTCGGGATTGACCACGAAACGCAGGTGGGCAGCCGGAGCGGCGGCAGTTATGGCCGCCTTCACCTCGTCCGCCATATTGCCCAGCACGACTACGACCTCGACGGCCTGGGAAGCCAGAGCCGCCTTCACGGCGTGAGCGACCAGAGGCTGGCCGTTGGCGTCGGCCAGCATCTTGTTCGGCCCACCCATGCGGCTCGAGCGTCCGGCCGCGAGCAGCACGATTGCCACTCTGGGCGCCTGTTGTGGTCCCTCGTCGGCGTCCGGATCGCTGTCGTCGCGCGGCTGCGGACGGGTCGGGATCTCGGCCAGCAGGCCGCCCGCCCCCATGCGCACGATCTCGGCGCGGCCGACCGTCAGGCCGGCTGCCAGTCGCTCGAGGACCATGTCGAAGCCGTTGTACTTGGGCGACTTGGCGCACCCCGGCAGGCCGAGCACCGGTTTGCCGTCCAGTTCGCCGGTCAGCAGCAGGTTGCCGGGATCGACCGGCATGCCGAAATGGACGAGCCTGCCGCCGGCCTGCTCGATGCCGGCAGGCACGACGTCGTGACGGTCGACGATCGCCGAGGCGCCGGCGATCAGGAAGATATCGCATCCCTCCTTCTTGAGTTCGCCGAGGGCCTTGGCGATCTCGTCGGCGTCGTGGCCGCAGCGACGCTCACTGGCCAGGGTGCTGCCGAGCGAGTTCAGGCGCTTGGTCGTGGTGCCGACGGCCTTGTCGAGGACCTTGTCGCGCGTCCCGGGCAGCCGGGTCTGCACCAGACCGGCGCGCATCGGCCGAAAAGGCCTGACAGAGACCAGCGGCCGGTTGGCCGACTTGGCAACGTCGATGGCGCGCTCCACGGCCTCTTTCGGCGCCGCGTAGGGAATGATCTTCACCGTTGCCACCATCTGGCGTGCCCCCACACGCGCGAAGGGCGCCAGCGTTGCGACAGTGACCGATTCATGCAACTCGTTCAGGGCGTCGATGCGCTCCTGATCGACCACGGCGAGGCCGGCCTCGCGGGCGAAGTGATTGCAA
>CAWUOG010000647.1:0-2031 GCA_963923875.1 uncultured Alphaproteobacteria bacterium | reverse complement strand
GACAGATTGCGCAACGTGTCGCTGACCGCGTTGACGTTGTCCTGGCTGAGCAGATCGTTCAGCCGATCGACCGTCACGCCGGCCTTCGTGAGCAGCTCCTGCGCCGACAGCGACGTCGCCTGAAGGAACGACGCGCCCTCGCGGATCTCCGGATAGGGCTTCTGGCCGAGCTTCTTCTTGGGCTTGATCTCGTCGACTTCGACCCGGCCCACGATCTGGATGTAGGAAGCACCGGCAATGAACGGCTTCTCGAACACCGCGTAGGAACGCTCGCGGATGTCGATATTCCAGTTCACCGCGACGGTTACCTCGACTTTTTCCGACAGGCGCTCGCGGCCGGTGCTGCGCTGGATGTCCTTGCGCTCGGCGAGCTGGATGGCGTGCACCCGGCCGACCCGCAGGCCGCGATAGAAGACGGGAGAGTCGACCGTCAGGCCCTGCACGTCGCCCGAGAACAGGATCACGTAGTAGGCGTAGGCCGTATCGTCTCCGGCACGCAGCTTCCAGACGATGAAGCCGGCAATAGCGGCGATGAAGAGGATTACCGCAGCGCCGATCAGCACAAAGGGCGATCTATTTTCCATCTGACGCCGGCACTAACCCTTCGGAGCCGCCGCGCGCCCGCGGGGCCCATGAAAATATTCGCGCACCCAAGGATGATCGTAGGCGAGCATTTCCGCCATCGTACCCACCACGACGCGCTTGTCGAGCAGCACCGCGATGCGATCGCAACATGCATAAAGGCTGTCCAGATCGTGGGTGACCATGAGGATGGTGAGTCCGAGGCTCTTCTGGAGACCACGGACCAGCTCGTCGTAGTGGGCGGCGCCGATCGGATCGAGGCCGGCGGTCGGTTCGTCGAGGAACAGCAGCTCCGGATCGAGCGCCAGGGCTCGTGCCAGGCTGGCGCGCTTGCGCATGCCGCCGGATAGTTCGGACGGCTTCTTTTCGCCGGTATCCGCGGGCAGCCCGACCAGGGCGATCTTGAGGGCAGCGATAGCGCGCATCGTCGGTTCGTCGAGCCCGGCATGCTCGCGGATCGGGACCATGATGTTCTCGGCCACGGTGAGCGAGGAAAATAGTGCGCCGTCCTGGAACTGAACGCCGGTCCGGGCCTGCAGGTCGTGCTCGGCCTTTCCATGCAGGCCTCGCCGGTCGACCCCGAGAATCTCGATCTTGCCGAGTCGCGCCGGGTTCAGGCCAATAATGGTTCTCAGCAGGACCGACTTGCCGGTTCCCGAGCCGCCAACCAGGCCGACGATCTCGCCGCGGAAGATGTCGAAATCGAGCTTGTCGTGCACGACGTGATCGCCGAACTGCGTGCGCACACCGCGCAGCCGCAGGATGACCTCGCGCCCATTGCTATGGTCGATGAGTTGCCCGCCTTCGGCCATCAGACGTTCGCCAGCAGGAAGATGATGGAAAAGATGGCGTCGAGCACGATCACGCAGAAGATCGCTTCGACCACCGACCGTGTGGTGAGCTGCCCCACGCTTTCGGCGCTGCCGCGGACCTGCAGTCCCTCGAAACAGCCGATCGCGGCGATTACCAGACCGAACACCGGCGCCTTGATCATGCCGGTATAGAAATTCCACACACCGACGGTGTCCCGCATCCGCTCGAAGAACTGCACGAAGGTGAAATCGAGATAGATCGTGCAGGCAAAAGCCCCACCCAGCGCACCGGCCATGTCACCCCAGAATGCCAAAAGAGGCATCGACAGCACGAGCGCGATGATGCGCGGCAATACCAGCCATTCGATCGGGTTGAGTCCGATCGTGTCCATGGCGTCGACTTCCTGGTTGACCTGCATGGTGCCGATCTGTGCGGTGAAGGCGCTGCCCGAGCGCCCGGCAACGATAATGGCGGTCAGCAGGACACCGAGTTCGCGGAACATGCCGATGGCCACCGCCTCCACCGTGAAGGTTTCGGCGCCGAACTGCTTGAGCTGCTGGACGCCCTGGTAGGCGATCACCACACCGATCAGGAAGCAGAGGATGCCGACGATCGACAACGCCTTGACCCACACCT
>CAWUOG010000646.1:0-2035 GCA_963923875.1 uncultured Alphaproteobacteria bacterium | reverse complement strand
GGCCGATCGCCGTAGCCTTCTTCACCAACGAGGAAGGGGCGCGCTTCCAGCCCGACATGATGGGCAGCCTGGTTTATGCCGGCGGTCTCGGGCTCAACGAGGCCTATGCCGCCGCCGACAAGGACGGCGTGTCGGTCGGCGACGAATTGCGCCGCATCGGCTATCTCGGCACCGCCCGGCCAGGCGCACTGCAGCCGCAGGCGTTTCTCGAACTGCACATCGAGCAGGGGCCGATCCTCGACGAGGAGAAGGTCCGGATCGGCGTGGTCGAGAGCGTGCAGGGCATATCCTGGACCGAATACACCGTGACCGGTGTTTCGAATCATGCCGGCACGACGCCGATGCGCCTGCGCCGCGACGCCGGCTACCTCGCGGCGTCGGTCAACGTGTTCGCGCGCCAGCTTGCGCGGGAGATGGGCGGCAACCAGGTTGCGACCGTCGGCGCGGTCAACCTGCGGCCCAATCTGATCAATGTCGTGCCCAACCGCGCGGTCTTTACCGTCGACCTTCGCAACACCGACGAGGCGAAACTCAAGGACGCCGAGGCCAGGGTCGCCGCGCATATCGCCGAGGTCGCCGCCTCCGAGCGGGTCGGTGTCGAGGCCAGGTCGTTGGCGCGGTTCGAGCCCGTGATCTTCGACGCCGCGCTGGTCGGCCGCGTCGAGCATCACGCGCGGGCGCTCGACCTCAGCACGCGCCGCATGCCGTCGGGGGCGGGCCATGACGCGCAGATGATGCAGCGGCTTTGTCCTACGGCGATGATTTTCGTGCCGTCGGTTGCGGGCCTCAGCCACAACGTCAAGGAGCACACCGAGGCGGCCGACCTCGTGGCTGGTGCGCAGGTGCTGATGAACCTGATGGTGGAACTGGCCGAAGGCTAGAGGATGCCGTGCAGGACCGTCTCGCCGCGCGGGCTGGTGTCGAGGACCTTCCAGCCGGCCGCGACACGGAAGCGTATGTAGTCCTCGATCGTCACTCGACCGAGGTCCGTGAGGACGTTTTCCTTCACCGATTTGCGGATTTCGGTGATTCGCGGATGATCGCCCTGGCGCGCACCGCGAAGCGTCATATGCGCAGTAGCCAGGCCTCGACGTGACCTTTGCCTTTGACCTCGATCTCGCCTCGCGCCTCGAAGGCATATTTGTCGCGCAACGTCTCGAAGACGGGGCGCGTGACCTGGATGGCGCCGGGCAGACCGGTGGCTTCCATGCGGCTGGCGAGGTTCACCGTGTCGCCCCACAGATCGTAGATGTACTTGCTCTTGCCGATGACGCCCGCCACCACGGGACCGCTGTTGATGCCGATGCGTACCTGGAGGGAAACCCGGTGCTCGAGCGCATGTTCATGCGTGATGTGGACCATGCGGATCGCCATGCGCACCATTCGGTCGGAGTGGTCATCGACCGGTTGTGGCAGGCCGCACACCGCCATGTAGGCGTCGCCGACTGTCTTGATCTTTTCGATGCCGACTTCGTGCGCCGCGAGATCGAAGCGCGTGAACAGGCCGTTCAGCAGATCGACCACGTTCTGCGGCGGCATGGTCGAGGCAAGCTCGGTGAAGCCGACCAGATCGGCGAACAGGACGGTGACGTTGGCAAAGCCGTCGGCGATGCTCTGTTCGCCGCCACGCAGGCGATTGGCGATCGGCGCCGGCAGCACGTTCAGCAGCAGCGCCTCATTCTCGCGGTTCTTGGCCTCGATGACGGCGCTTTGCGCGGCAATCTCGGAAACCATGCCGTTGAACGCATCGCAGAGCTGGCCGATTTCGTCGCGGGTATGCACGTGGACGCGGGCGTTGCGGTCACCATTGGCGAAGCGGCGCACGCCCGCCGTCAGCTCGCGCAACGGACTCATGAGCGAATGCGACAGCCATCCGCCGACCATGATCACGATGAGCAGGGCAAGCCCGCCCGCGATCGTCAGGTCGCGCCGCAGATCGTAGATCGGCGCAAACGCCTCACTGGTTTCGATCTTGGCCAAGAGACCCCAGCGCACGCCCTGGATGTCGAGTGGTCCCCAGGAGGCCAGAGTGCTG
>CAWUOG010000645.1:0-2037 GCA_963923875.1 uncultured Alphaproteobacteria bacterium | reverse complement strand
GGATCTGGCCCGCCTCGAAGCTCAGTTCGACATGCAGCTCGGGCTGGTCGAACACCGCCTGCACGGCGGCCAGCGCGGCGCTGGTTTCGTTGTCCAGACGCTCGCCGCGCAGTTCGTAGCCTGCGTAGATTTCGCTCAGTGCCAGCCGCGCCTTGATCGTGCCGTCGCTGCCGCGCTCGAATATCGGCGCGGCGAAGGTCGTGGGCTCGCCGGGCTGGTGCTCGGCATGGCGATCGTACCAGAAGGGCTGATAAAGCCGCGGCATCAATTCGGGGAAACGCTGCTCCAGCGCCTGGTGCACGGTGGCGACGCTCATCACCTGGCTGACCCCGCCCTGCTTTGCCGGGTGCAGGCAGAACAGGCAGACATAGTCGGGTGGCGTTTCGTTGTAGGAATTGTCGTTGTGGAAGCGCAGGTCGACGTTGGTCACGGTCGGCCGGATGCCCGAGCCGGGCTTCAGCTTCGCGCCGGTATCCATGACGTCATAGAACATCTGGCCATTCAGCTTCTGCGCCACCGGCCGTGCCAGCAGGCTGGAGATCAGCCAGTAGACCGCAACCGCCTCGTCGCGGCTCATCTCCTCGAGCGGCAGTCTGTCGAGCACCGCGAACTTCGGGCCTTTCTGCGCGCGCTCGCACACCTCGGCCATGGTCGCGCGGCAGGCGTCCAGCCTGAAATCCGCCGGGTCGAGCAGGAACAGCGGCACCGGCGCCCGGCGCAATTCGGCGACGACGTCGCGAATCTCGGCCAGCGCCTCGGGACTCAGCCGCACCGTCCAGTCCGGCGGCGCAATGGTGGTTCGTGTCCAGTTCGCCTGGATCGGGGAAGGGGATGTTCTAGAAGCCGAAAGCATGACGCACGTTACCACCGAGCAGTCCGGCGCCGTAGGTCTTCATCATGGCCGTCAGGGACGATAGGCGACATGCCAGCGCAACATGCGGCGAGTCGCGTCGAGCGAGGGGCTGTAATCGGTGCCCCAGTAGCTCAGATTGTCGGCATTGCCGTCGAGCGCGTGCAAGCCCTCGAGGTCGCCGGTGCGGAACGGCCGCAGCCTGATGCGCCGCGAATCGAGGATAGGAGCTTTCTTGCGGGGCGGGGCCATGCGCTACACTACGGAAGGAGGCTCGCAATGACCAAGCGAATTGGGATCCTGACCAGCGGCGGCGATTGCGCCGGCCTCAATGCCGTGATCCGGGCCGTGGCCCTGCGTGCGCATCATGGCCACGGCTGGAAGACGGTCGGCATCCGCTATGGCACGCTTGGGCTGCTCGAGCGGCCGGTCGCAGCCGTCGATATCGAACCGAACCGCCTCGATGCCGGCGTGGCGCGGCGCGGCGGCACGTTCCTTGGTAGCACCAACCGGGGCGATCCGTTCGCCTTTCCCATGGAAGGCGGGCGAGTGCGCGATCGCTCGGGCGAGATGCTGGACGGCCTGCGCAGTCTCGCGCTCGACGGGCTGATCGGCATCGGCGGCGACGGCAGCCTGGCGATTCTTCGACGCCTGCTGCAGCCCAGCGGCTTGGCCTTCGTCGGCATTCCCAAGACCATCGACAACGACGTCGCGGGCACCGATCGGGCGATCGGTCATTCCACCGCGGTGGCGGTTGCAACCGAGGCGCTGGATCGCCTGCAGCCGACCGGCGCCAGTCACGATCGCATCATGGTGCTCGAGGTGATGGGCCGAGACGCCGGACACATCGCGATTGCCACGGGCATCGCAGGCGGTGCCGACGTGATCCTGATTCCCGAGATCGGCTGGCGCCTGGCCAATGTCACCCGGCACGTCCAGAACCTGCGGGCCGGCGGTCGGCGCACGGCGCTCGTCGTCGTGGCGGAGGCGGCTGGAAATTCCGACGATGCCCCCGATCCGGCCGACGACGCACCTAGAAAGCACGGCGTGGGCGACTGGTTGGCCCTGCGTTTGATGGCCGCGACCCATGCCGAGGCGCGCGCCACGGTGCTCGGCCACGTCCAGCGCGGCGCCGATCCGACGGCCGAGGATCGCATTCTTGCCGCGGCACTCGGCGCGCATGCGGT
>CAWUOG010000644.1:0-2042 GCA_963923875.1 uncultured Alphaproteobacteria bacterium | reverse complement strand
GCGCACGCGACCTCTCCCGCTTCGACATGGGTGTCTGCCCGGGTTGTCGTGGCTTGCGCGCCGTCGCGAGTCCGATCTGCCAGGCCTGCGGCAGCGCGCGGGCGGTCACGGCCGATGCCTGACTGCGCTTCCGGTCGGCCGCGTTGCGGCGCCCTTCTTTCTAGGCGATATCCCCGAGATCATGACCGTTGAGTCCGTTCGAGCCTTCCTGGCGCTGCATGCTCCCGACATCGACATCGTCGAACTCGAGTCGAGCACAGCGACCGTGGAGATGGCGGCTCAGGGTCATGGCGTGGAGCCGGCGCAGATCGCCAAGACCCTGTCGCTGCGCATCAAGGACCGGACACTCCTGATCGTCACCTCCGGCACGGCGCGGCTCAACAACCGCAAGATCAAGGACGTTCTCGGCGGCAAGCCGCGTATGCTGTCCGCCGACGAAGTCGTCGCCGCGACCGGCCATCCTGTGGGCGGCGTCTGTCCGTTCGGACTGACGACCGCCTTGCCGGTCTACTGCGACGTCTCGCTGAGGGCATTCGACGAAGTCGTGCCCGCGGCGGGCTCGATCAACTCCGCCCTGCGGATCAGTCCGGCGCGTCTCGCCCAACTCGTCAACGCCGAATGGGTCGACGTCTGCTAGTCTCGCCGCCGGGAGGACACCGAGGAGATGCATGACAAGGTCGATGTCCTGATCGTCGGATCAGGCGCGTCGGGAGCGGCCGTGGCCTGGAGCCTCGCCGACACCAGGATGCGCATTCTCTGCCTCGAACAGGGCGATTGGGTGAAGCCCACCGATTACCCGAGCAACGGCCGCGACTGGGAAGCGCGCCTTTTCGCCGATTTCGCGACCAGCCCCAACCGGCGCAAGCGCGAGACCGACTATCCGATCAATGACGACGCCTCGCCGATCAAGGTCGTGAATTTCAACGGGGTCGGCGGAAGCACGATCATGTACACGGCGCACTATCCGCGCCTGCATCCCTCCGACTTCAAGGTGAAGACGCTCGACGGTGTCGCCGATGACTGGCCGGTCGACTACGAGACGCTCGAGCCTTTCTTCGCCGAGAACGACCGCATGATGGGTGTATCGGGACTGGCGGGCGATCCCGCCTACCCTGCGCACCAGCCGCCGATGCCGCCGCTTCCGCTCGGCAAGTCGGGCCAGCGCCTGGGCAAGGCGATGAACAGCCTCGGATGGCATTGGTGGCCATCGGACTCGACCATTGCCACCACCGACTACGACGGCCGTGCGCGCTGCATCAATCTCGGCCACTGCACGCCGGGCTGCGCGCAGGGCGCAAAGGCCAGTACGGACATCACCTATTGGCCGGCTGCGCTTCGGGCCGGCGTCGAATTGCGCACGCGCTGCCGGGTCCGCGAGGTCACGGTCGATGCCGAGGGCATGGCGACGGGCGTCGTCTACTATGACTCGGAAGGCGTAGAGCACTTCCAGCCCGCCGAACTGGTGGTTCTGGCCTGCAATGGCGTCGGGACGCCGAGACTGATGCTGAATTCCGTTTCGGGCAAATTCCCCGGCGGCATCGCCAACTCGAGCGGGCTGGTCGGCAAGAACCTGATGTTCCATCCCTACGCCCAGACGTTCGGCTATGTCGACGAGGAGATGGACGGCAATCACGGGCCGCCGCTCTGCCTGTGGAGCGCCGAATTCTACGAGACCGATCCCAGCCGTGATTTCGTGCGCGGCTACACCTATCAGTTCGGCCGCGGCGTGCAATCGATCGTCGAGGCCATCAGCAGCACACACCAGGGCCGCTTGCCCTTCGGCCCCGACCATCACGCGACCTACCGCAAGCTGCTCAACCACCGCCTCTATCTCTCGGCGATCTGCGAGGACCTGCCCGAGGAACACAATTGCGTCACGCTCGATCCCGTCGCCCGGGACAGCAACGGCATCCCCGCCCCCAGGGTCGAGTACAAGATCGGCGAGAACACGAAGAAGATGATGGCGCACGCTCACGCCCATGCGCGCCAGGTGCTGGAAGCGGCCGGTGCAACCAACATCGGAATCGAAAGCCCCATCCTCA
>CAWUOG010000643.1:0-2045 GCA_963923875.1 uncultured Alphaproteobacteria bacterium | reverse complement strand
GGCTAGTCGCTGGTCCTTTGACGCTGTCGGCGGCGAACGCTTATAACCGGCGCACTTTTGGGGTGTCCGAATGACCGATTTCGCGCTTGCCCGTCGCAACATGGTGGATGGCCAGTTGCGGCCCAACAAGGTGACCAATGTCGACCTGCTGGCCGCCGTAGGCGAATTGCCGCGTGAGCGGTTCCTGCCCGACGCTTTGCGGGCCGTAGCGTATGCAGATGACGACGTGCCGCTCGGCAACGGCCGTTACCTCATGGAACCGATGGTGTTGGCGCGACTGATCCAGGCGCTGCAGCCCGGTCCGGACGACCGGGCGCTGGTGGTGGCGTCGGGCCGGGGTTACGGGGCGGCCCTGCTGGCACGCCTGGTGAAGTCGGTCGTAGCGGTCGAAAGCGACCCTGGCATGGCCAGTGCGGCCGACCAGACCGTGAAGGCGCTCGGGCTGGGTAGCGTCACGCACCATGTCGGAAAATGCGAAGACGGTGCGGCTGCTGCCGCTCCCTATGACATCGTGCTGATCGAAGGGGCTGTACGGCAGATTCCGCAGTCCCTGATCGACCAGATCGCCGAGGGCGGCCGCCTGGCCACGGTCCTCTGCGGCATCGGTGGCGTACAGGGCGCAGCCCGATTGATGGTAAAAGAAGGCGGCGTGACCTCGGGCCGGCCACTCTTCGACGCCGGCACGCCAGCTCTTCCAGGCTTCGCTCCTCCGGCCAAATTCACCTTCTAACCCCCCGGAGTCTTTGCGCTTTTGGGGTCAGTCAAGGGACTACCAAAGACCCGAGAGGCAGTGATACTCTCGGGGTTGGGAAATGAGGGTTAAGTCGATGCGTATCCGGCCCGGTCTGAGGCGCGCCTGCGCGGCGTTGTCGTGCGCCGTCGCGTTCGGGCCCTGTTTGGCGGTACCGGCATCCGCGCAGAGCCTCGTCGAGTCCTGGTCGATCACCTACAACAGCAACCCCGATCTTCTGGCGCAGCGGGCAGTGCTGCGGCAGACCGATGAATCGCTGGCCCAGGCCGTGTCGAACTGGCGACCCAAGGTCCAGTTGAACGTCGAGTACAACAAGATCGAGGCAGACTCGCTGCCTGTGGTGCGCGCCGCCACCTACTACATCTTGAACGGCCGGACGACGCTGCTGTCGATGACCCAGCCGATCTTCCGCGGCGGCAAGACCATAGCCGACACCAAGGCGGCGCAGGCCAATATCCAGGCGCAGCGTGCTGCCCTGGCCGATACCGAACAGTCGGTGCTGCTGCAAACGGTTACGACCTATGCCGACCTGGTGCGTGATCTTGGCATCGTCGACGCCCGGCGCAACAACGTGCGCGTGTTGGCACAGCAGCTCGATGCCACGCGCGAGCGCTTCAGGGTCGGCGAACTCACCATCACCGACGTGTCGCAGGCGGAGGCCCGCCTCGAAGGCGGCAAGGCCGACCTGGTCCAGGCCGAGACGCAGGTGCGGGTCGACGAAGCGGCGTTCTTTCGTGTCACGGGGCAGAAGCCGAAGAAGATTGGTGACCTGCCGCTGATTGGCGCGTTGTGCGCCAGCGAGGATGAATGCGTGTCGCTGGCCATGGACTATGGGCCCAAGGCGATGAGCGCCCAGTACCGTATTTCTGCCGCGAGCTACGGCGTGAACAGCGCCGTCGCAGCGCTTCTGCCGCAGGTCAACCTCGTCGGCTACATTCAGTACCAGCAGGACCTTCAGGTCCCGAACGACCAGTATTACCAATACGGCGTTCGCCTGCAGGCGACCGTGCCGATTTATCAGAACGGCAGCGAATGGTCCGTGATCCGTCAGGCCAAGCAGCTCGTCGGCCAGCGGCGCAACGAACTCGACAGTGCGCGTCGCCAGTCCGCCGAAGCGGTGATTCGCTCCTGGCGTCAGCTCGATTCGGCGCGCAGCCGTGTCACGTCGTTCGAAGCGCAGGTGAAGGCCAACGAAGTGGCGTTGAACGGTGTCCGTCAGGAAGCGCTGGTCGGTTCGCGCACGACCCTGGACGTGCTCAATGCCGAACAGGAACTGCTGAATTCCCAAGTCAAT
>CAWUOG010000642.1:0-2053 GCA_963923875.1 uncultured Alphaproteobacteria bacterium | reverse complement strand
ATCAGCACGATGTTGGTGCCGCGGCCGATGCACTGCACCTGGCTCACCAGCAGGGCCGGCGCCTTGCGCGGCGAGCCTGAATTGGGCGGCGGCTTCTTTGCTTCCAGTTCGCTGAGCTGGGTTTCCATCCGCTTCTTGGCGGCCTCGACCCGCTCGACCTGGGCCTGGACGATGCGGTCGACCTCGCGGGTCAGCACGCCCGCTTCCGCCGGCGGTTCGGTCGCCGCGGGAGGAGCGGCGATGTTCGCGCCGCCGGTTCCGGGGCTCGTCCCGCGCGCCGAGCGGGGTCGCTCGTTCGGGTCGACCTTGACGATGATAATCGGCTGCGGCTTGGGCTTGAAGAACAGCTGCCAGGTCACGATGCCTCCCGTCACCAGCACGACCAGCCCGATGGCCGCGACGTACCGGCGAAGGCCGAGCATGCGCGGCGGCTGGCCGGGAGCAGCCGGTTGCGCCGTGGGCACCGGCGGCTTGGGCGCGGGCCGGACCTGCAGCGGCTGGCGCATCGATTCGCGCGCGGCGGCGGCCTTGGCGGCCTCGCGGGCCAGCTCGTAGTCATAGTGCGCCCGCCGCTGAGGATCGCGCAGCACGTCGTAAGCCTCCTGCACGCGCAGGAACGCCTCCTTCGACTCGGGACCGCCGCCGTCCACCAGATCGGGATGAAGCTGCTTGGCGAGCGCGCGATAGGCCACCCGAATCGCCTCGGCGTCGGCGTTCCTGAAAACGCCGAGCTCCTGGTAGTGATTCTTTCGGTAGGCGTGCATGGGCCCTTAGGCGCTCACCCGGCGGTCATCCTGCTGCCACCCACCTTATAGTCCTTGAGGATCTCCGGGCGGAAGGCCAGCCCGTGACCCGGCCGTTCCGGCGGCGACATGGTGCCGTTGGCACCGGGCAGGACAGGCTCGACCCAGAGATCGTCGTTCCACGTCATGTATTCGAGGTAGTTGGCGTTGGGGATCGAGGCCAGCAGGTGGACCATGGTCTCGTGGAAGAGATGCGGAGCGATGCGGATTCCCCACGGCTCGGCCGCGGCCGCGATCTTGCGCAGCTCGGTGTAGCCGCCGCGCATCGGGTCGGGCTGCAGGATCGGCACCGGATGCGGCGCCTCGAAAAACGGCCGAAGATCGTTGCGGCAATAATGGGACTCGCCGCCGACGATGCGGGTCTTCAGCGCGGCGGCGATACGGCGGTAGCCGGCGAAGTCTTCGGCGACCACCGGCTCCTCCAGCCAGTAGGGATCGAACTCGTCGATGCGATGGCCGGCCTGGATCGCGGTGTCGGCGTCCCAGCCCATGTTGACGTCGATCATGATCTCGATGCCGCCGCCCAGCGCCTCGCGCATCGCCTTGACGTTCAGGACGTCCTCGCGCCACGGCCGGATGTGCGCGACCTGCATCTTGATCGCCTTCAGGCCGCGGGCGGTGAATTCCTTGGCGCGCGCGATCATGCCGTCGCGGCCCAGCCCGCGGAACACGCCCGAGCCGTAGGCCGGGATTTCCGTCCGCGCGGCGCCCCACAGCCGGAAGAGCGGCAGGCCGGCCCGCTTGCCGAGGATGTCCCACAACGCCATGTCGACGGCGCTCTGGGCGAACACGGTGACACCCATGCGGCCCAGCCAGAAATTGTTCTTGTAGAGCAGCTGCCAGATCGCCTCGATCTCGGTGGCATCGCGGCCGATCACGCGCGGCGCGACCAGCTCCTTCATTGCGGCGTCGATCGTCTCCAGCCCGCCGCGCAACGGCATCAGGTAGCTCATGCCGACCAGGCCGCCCTGGGTCTCGATCTCGAGCACGTAGATGTCGCGCTTGCTCTCGATCGAGAGCCCGGCCTCGGGCGCCTTGCCGTGCCACGGCACATGCAGCAGGGTCGAGCGCAGCTCGGTGATGGTGGTGGCGCTGGTCATGGCGCGTTTCTCCCGCAGTTCTTGTGCAATTCAAAGGTCAATCAGTGCATGCCTCGGCCCCTCGCGCTAGGTTCCCTTTGGCTTGGGGGGAGGGGGAGACATGAAGTTCGCAGCAGGACTCTGCCTGATGGCGATCGCGGGATGGGGCCT
>CAWUOG010000641.1:0-2053 GCA_963923875.1 uncultured Alphaproteobacteria bacterium | reverse complement strand
CCTTGCCGGTCATGACCAGGCTGGCTTTCAGGCCGAGAGCTTCCTCAATGCGCTTCTTGAGCGCACGCGTGTCGCCGCTCTTTTCGCCCTCGACCTTCTTCGCCTTGGACTTCCTCGCGCCGGACGTCTTCAGGCGCTCGCCGGCCGCCAGCGCCTCGAGGTCGCGCACGGTCAGTCGCTCGGAGATCGTCCGCCCCGCCATGGCGAGCGGGTCGGGGAAGGCGAGCAACGTGCGGGCCTGTCCAGCCGACAGTCGGCCCTCCTGTACCAGCTCGCGAACCTGCTCGGGCAGATCGAGCAGGCGCAGCATGTTGGCGACATGCGGGCGGCTCTTGCCCACGGTGTCGGCGACCTGCTCCTGCGTCTGGTTGAATTCCGCGATCAGCCGGCGATAGCCGGAAGCCTCGTCGATCGGCGAGAGGTCTGTACGCTGCAGATTCTCGATCAAGGCGAGCTGCAGCGATTCGAGCATGTCGAGGTTTCGAACGACGACGGGCACTTCGTGTAGCTGGGCCTTTTGCGCCGCACGCCAGCGCCGCTCGCCGGCGACGATCTCATAGGCGTTGGGCTCGCCGGAAACTGGCCGAACGAGAATGGGCTGCAGCAGGCCGTGCTGGCGTACCGAATCGACCAATGGATCCAGGCCATCGAAGACCGTACGCGGCTGCGACGCGCCGCCGGGACGGAGGAAGGCCGTAGGCAAGGTGAGCGGTGCGCGCGATGCGACCGGACGCGGCGTCGCTTCAGCGGTCGGGGCCGGCATGGGAGCGGGGGCCGGCGCAGGGGCGACCGTGGCGGCGACTTCCTCGTCGCCGAGCAGCGCGGAAAGTCCACGGCCGAGGCCGCGCGGTTTGGGGGCTTGGCTCATGGCGGAGAACTCATGGGGCAACCTGTTGGGCAGGCGAGGCGTTGCGTCGGCGGCGAATGAATTCGCTCGCCAGCAGAATGTAGGCCTGCGAACCGGCGCAGGCATTGTCGTAGATGATCACGGGCAGACCATGGCTCGGCGCTTCGGCGATACGCACGTTGCGCGGGATGGTCGTGCCGAAGACGAGCTCGCCGAAATGTTGCCGTGCATCGGCCTCGACCTGTTGGCTCAGCACGTTGCGGCGATCGACCATCGTCAGGACGACGCCGGCGATGTGCAACTCCGGGTTGAGTCTTTTTTTGACTCTCTCCACGGTGTTGACCAGTGCACCGATGCCCTCGAGCGCCAGGAACTCCGCCTGAAGCGGCACGAGCACCGCGTCGACGGCGACCAGTGCATTCAACGTCACCAAGCCCAGCGACGGCGGACAGTCGATCAGGATCGTGCTCCAGCGCTTTCGAGCTGCCGCTTCATCGGCCGCCAGCGCCTCACCGAGACGGTGCTCACGCCGCTCCATGTCGATGAGCTCGATCTCGGCGCCGGCGAGCGACACTGACGCGGGCATCACGGAGAGACCGGGAATCTGCGATGGCCGCACACACTCGGCGAGCGGCGCAAGGCCCAGGATGAATTCATAGGAGCCCGGTGCCCGTGCGTTACGCGGCACGCCGAGACCGGTCGATGCATTTCCTTGAGGATCGAGATCGATCAGCAGGACCTGTTCCCCGACCGCGGCAAGTGCCGTGGCGAGGTTGATCGCGGTCGTCGTCTTACCGACGCCGCCCTTCTGATTGGCGATCGCGAAGATCTGCGGGCCGATAGGCACCGATCCGGAGGATGACGGCGTCGCGGTCTGTAACGCTTGCATGGGACTGGTAGGGAATGTCCCAGCCCGCGAGGGCCTCGGTCAATTCGGCCTGCCAACCTTTGCCCTTGTGGAAAAGGCAAATAGCGGTATCCGACCGGTGCCGGTCGGCCCAAATCAGCAACTGTTTCAGCGGCGCCAGGGCCCGGGCAGTGACCACGTCGGCGCCAACCGGCGGGACGGCTTCGATCCGGCCGACAAGGATTCTCGGCTGCTTCTTGAGGGCCATGCGGCGGGACGCCTCGCCCAGGAAGGCGGCCTTACGAGCATCAGATTCGACCAGGGTGACGTCGAGATCGGGCTTCAGGGCCGCGAGAACC
>CAWUOG010000640.1:0-2057 GCA_963923875.1 uncultured Alphaproteobacteria bacterium | reverse complement strand
GTCGCTCACGGGAATAGTGGTGTCCTTGAGCTCGGCGTTCAGCATGCCTTGCACGGTCTGCTGCAGCCACCGCGCCATGGCGATGTTGTCGGAATAGATGTGCCAGCGGCCGTGCGTCAGCTCGCTCTTGAGGTAGAGAACGTGTCCGGGCCCCATCGGGCTGAACAGGATGCGCCAGTAGCTGGCGTCGGTAGAATTGGGGTCCCCGTCTTTTTCGCTCAATCGCAGGAACGGATTCTCGCCGGTCAAAACTACCTTGTGCGGATCGGCCACGGGCATGTGCGTTCTCCCTAGAGGACCTGGTTGCGCAGGGTTTTCTCGCCCTTCCATAGCCGCCCGAGATTCTCGAGCAGGATGTCGATCACGTTGTCCTCGTAGGCACGCGTCTCGCCCGCGGTGTGCGGCGTCACGAACACGTTGGGCAGGTCCCACAGCGGCGAGGGTCCCGGCAGCGGCTCCTCGGCGGTGACGTCGATGGCGGCCGCGGCGATCTTGCCGGCCTTCAGCGTCGCGATCAGGGCCGCCTCATCCGCCACCTTGCCGCGCGCCACGTTGACGAAGGTCGCCGTCGGCTTCATCGCGGCGAACGCCGCCGCGCTCATCAGGCCGGTCGTCTCGGGCGTCAGCGCGCAGGCCAGCACGACATAGTCCGCCTGCGGCATCAGCTTCACGAGGTCCGCCATGCCGTGGATCGAATCGGCACCGTCCGTGCCTTTCGACGGATCGCGGCGGACACCGAGCACCTTCATGCCGAACGCCTTGCACAGGCCCGCGAGATGGCTGCCGATCTTGCCGGTGCCGACGATCAGCACCGTCTTGCCGCCGATCTCGTCCTCGCGCTGCGTCAGGTCGCCGATCATGCCGCGCCAGAACTTCTTGTGCTGATTGTCGCGCGCCTCGGGAAGCCGCCGAGAGACCGCCAGCATCAGCGCGATCGCGTGCTCGGCCACGGCGCGGGCATTGACGCCCGACGCGCTGCACAGCCGCACGCCCTTGGCGCCGAGCTGCTCTTTGGAATACTGGTCCATGCCGGCCGAGATCGACTGGATGAATTTCAGGTTCGTGGCCTTGGGGATGATGTCGTTCTTCCACATGCCCGAGGCGACCACGACATCGGCCTCGCCGACCCGCTTCTCGAACTCCTCGTAGCTGCGCACCTGGAAGCTCTTGATGCCGGTGCCGCGCTTGGCGAACTGGTCCTGCATGGCGTAGGCGACATGCGCGAAGCAGATGGTGAGTTTGTCTTTCGCCGGGAACATTCCTCTTACCCCTCAATCAATCCTTGTTCGACTTCGCTTCGCGCGTACCGTGGAACCGTGACAGGAACTGCGCCGTGCGCGCATTCTTCGGGCGCAACAATACCTCGTCGGCCTCGCCCTGCTCCACCACCTGACCCGCGTCCATGACCACGATGCGGTCGGCCACGTCGTGGGCGAACGACATCTCGTGCGTCACGACGATCATCGTGGTGCCGTCGGCGGCCAGCTGTTTCATGACGTCGAGCACCTCGCCCACGAGCTCGGGATCGAGCGCGGAGGTGACCTCGTCGAACAGCATGATCTCGGGCTGCATCGCCATTGCCCGCGCGATCGCCACGCGCTGCTGCTGGCCGCCCGAGAGCTCGCGCGGGTAGCGTGCCGTGAAGCCGGCGAGTCCGACTTTGGCGAGCAGGTCGCGCGCGATCGGCTCGGCCGCGGCCTTGGCCATCTTCTTCACGATCACCGGCCCCGCCATGACGTTGTCGAGCACGGTCTTGTGCGGGAAGAGATCGAACTGCTGAAACACCATGCCGATGCCGGCACGGAAGCGCGCGAGGTCGCGGCCGCGCGGGATGGAATTTTTCGGCCCAAATTCAATGCGGCGGTCGAGCACCTGCAGCGAGCCGGCCGACGGCTCCTCAAGGAGGTTGATGCAACGCAGGAAGGTCGACTTGCCGCAGCCGGATGGGCCGATGATGACCACGACCTCGCCGCGCTGGACCTCGAGCGACACCCCGCGCACCGCCTCGACCGTGCCGTAGTTCTTGCGCAGGCCCTCTACTTTGACCATGGCGCCCT
>CAWUOG010000639.1:0-2061 GCA_963923875.1 uncultured Alphaproteobacteria bacterium | reverse complement strand
TCGGCGAGATCGTCCATGCCGTGATTGTGCTTGCCGGCGTCGAGCACGAAGGAGATCAGCATCGTGTCGTCCACGGGCGCGATTTCGATGCCGTGGCGGCGGAACACGCCCATGTCGTACTTGATGTTCTGGCCGACTTTCAGCACTGCCGGGTCTTCCAGCAGAGGCTTGAGCTTGGCCACTGCCTTTTTGAGTGGCAGCTGGTTCGGCAGCAGCCTGCCGTCGCCGCCCGCCGGGTCACCGCCTCCCCCGAGATCGAGCGAAGCCTGGGCTTCGCCGCCCGGGGCGCAATGGGCAAGCGGGAGGTAGGCCGCGCGCCGCTTGTGGGAATTGACATTCCCCCAAGGGCCTTCGAGCAGGGCGAGCGAGACACCGACCAGGCCCGCATTGTTGGCGTCCAGCGCGTCGGTTTCACAGTCGAAGGCAACCACACCGGCCTTGGTTGCCTCGGCGATCCACTCGTCGAGCTGGCGCTCCTCTGTGATCAGCTCGTAGTCGGCCGCAGTGAACAGCTGGTTCGATTTCGACCGCGCCGTCGGTGCGGGCTTGGGTTCCTCCGGCGCTGCAGGCCTTTCGGGTGCCGCCGGAGGCGCCACGGGGCTCGTCGCCTCGCCGAGTTCCTTGCGATACTTGGGCAGCAGGCTGTTGAAGCCCTGCTGTTCCAGCCAGGGCAGCAGCACATTGGGGTCGGGCCGCTTCTTGTCGAAGGAATCCGGATCGACCGGCACGGGCACATCGTCCTTGAGCAGAACCAGCTGCCTCGAAATGCGGATCAGCTCGGCGTTCTGTTCGAGGGATTCCCGCCGCTTGGGCTGCTTGATCTCGGTCGTGCGCTTGAGCAGGGTCTCCAGGTCGCCGTATTCGGTGATCAGCTGTGCCGCCGTCTTGATGCCGATGCCCGGTGCGCCAGGCACATTATCGGTCGAATCGCCGGCCAGCGCCTGCACGTCGACCACCTTGTCCGGCGGTACGCCGAACTTCTCGACCACTTCGGCCGGCCCGATCTTGCGGTGCTTCATCGGGTCCATCATGTCGACGCCGGGCCGGATGAGCTGCATCAGATCCTTGTCGGACGACACAATGGTGCAGGTGGCCCCCTGCTCGACGGCGAGACGGGCGTAGGTCGCGATCAGGTCGTCGGCCTCGTAGCCCGACAGTTCGACGCTCGGCATGCCGAAGGCGGCTGCCGCTTCGCGGATCAGCGGGAATTGCGGAATGAGATCTTCCGGCGGCTCCGGCCGGTGGGCCTTGTACTCCTTGTAGATCTCGTTGCGGAAGGTCGTGCGGCCGGCATCGAGGATCACAGCGACGTGGTCGACCTCCGGATCGTCGAGCAGCTGGGTCAGCATGCGCGAGAAGCCGAGCACAGCGTTGACTGGCGTGCCGTCCGGCCGGTTCATCGGCGGCAGGGCGTGATAGGCACGGAACAGGTAGCCGGAGCCATCGATTAGAAAGAGGTGCTTCAGGGGGCGGTTGTCTCCCTTTGACGAGGATCCTGCGTCCCTGGCTTTCTCCGGGGCCTTGGCGGCGTGCTTTGCGGGAGACCTGGCGTCGGCTGCCCTGGCAGCGCCGGCTTTGGGGGATGCTGTGGCCTTGGTTTTCGCCATATCCAAGGCCTACCACGCCCTCCGGTGCGGCGGGAGGCATCTTGCGCCGGTCCATCCACCGCGATAAACCCGCGCCGTCATTGGGGAGTAGCCGGCCTCACCCCCGAGGCGGAAGGGTCAACAAACTAGGTCACATCTCGCTTTGATGGGGACCTTGGCCCTTTCGGCGCCGTCGGCGGACCGTTCAGGTTGCTGACAGTTCTTGGCGAGACCTTTGGCTTGCACGCGTCAGATCCGCGGGATCGGGCGGCGCGTGCGGCCACTGGTGCGCGCGCCCGATCCCGCCTGTGACGTGTCTCATGGAAGCCTTCTTCGTCTCTGCCGGCCTCGTGGCGATCGCCGAGATCGGCGACAAGACCCAGCTGCTGGCGATGATCCTCGCCACGCGCTACCACAAGCCGGTTCCGATCATCCTCGGCATCCTGGTGGCGACGCTCGCCAATCATGCCCTCGC
>CAWUOG010000638.1:0-2061 GCA_963923875.1 uncultured Alphaproteobacteria bacterium | reverse complement strand
CGGCGGCACGATGACCAGCACCTTGTCGGCGATGCTGCGGGCGCCGAACGACATCCATACGGCGAGGCACACCAGCACGTTGCACAGCACGGCGAGAAAGAACATCTGCACGGTCGGCAGACCGGCCTTGGCCGAGGCGATGGCGAGCGCGGTCTTGCCGACGGCACCGCCGGCTGCGCCGTACTGCCCGGCAAGAAACACCAGGGCGGCCGTGCCTAAGGCGCCGCAGATGTTGCCGAGATAGACCAGCGCCCAGGCCCGCATCAGCGCCGTGGCGGTGATCCGCCGGCTGGCCCAGGCGACGACCATCAGGGAATCGCCGGTGAACAACTCGGCGCCGCCCACGATCACCAGGATGAGGCCGAGCGAAAAGGCCGTTCCGCCCAATAGCCGTCCGACACCCCACGGCAGCGTGGCGGATCCGGTCAGCACGACGGTCATGAAGATTGCGCCCAGTGCGATGAAGGCGCCGGCAAGAACGCCCAGGACGACGAGAGTCACACCGTCGCGGGCAGCCTTGGTCGCGCCGGCGGCCTCGCAGGCCAGGGCCGTTTCGGGCGGCAGCAGGGCATCGATGCGGCCGGGGCCGGAAGCATTCGCGGGAGTTTCGGCCATCGGTCTCGTCACCTGCTCGAGCATTCGGATCGCCAGCTTAGGCGAAGGCCGAGCCTGCGGACCAGCCTGACGGGTTTTGCCCGGCCGGGACGGCGCCCCGTCCCTGAAGGTGTGCTAGCGTCCGGCTCGTCGAATTCGGGAGAAAAGCAGAGTGCGCACCAAGTTCCCCCGCCGCCGTGTCCTGGCACTCGCGGGTGCCGGCAGCCTCGCCCTTGCGGCACCGGCCATTGCCCAGACGCCGTGGCCGTCCAAGCCGGTCCGCTTCGTCGTCCCCTTCCCGCCCGGCCAGGCCGCCGACATCTTCGCGCGCCTGATGGCGGAGAAGCTGACCGATGTCTGGAAGCAGCAGGTGATCGTCGAGAACAAGGGCGGTGGCAGCGGTATCCCCGCCACCGAATCGGTGAAGATCGCGCCGCCGGACGGCTATTCGCTGATGGTGGTGTCGAGCGGCACCTTCGGCGTCAATCCCAGCCTGTTCCCCGACCTGCCCTACAAGCCGCTGGTCGACTTCCAGCCGATCTCCAACATCTTCCTGGTGCCGCTGGTGATCGTGGCGCATCCCAGCTTCGAGGGAAATTCCCTGGCCGACCTGATCGCCATGGCGAAGAAGGAGCCGGGCAAGCTGTCCTACGCCTCGGCGGGACCCGGCACGTCGCAGCATCTCAGCATGGAGCTGTTCAAGCTCAAGGCCGGGCTCGACATCGTACACATCCCCTATAAGGGATCGGGACCGGCGATGGCTGATCTGCTGGGCGGGCACGTCAAGTTGATGATGGACAGCACCGCCGCGGCGCTGAACCACATCCGCGACGGCCGCATCAAGGCTTTCGCCGTGACCACCGCGCGGCCGGCGCCGGCGCCGCTCGACAACATCCCGCCGATCGCGCGGACCCTCCCGGGCTTCGATGCCGCCGGCTGGTCGGGCCTCGCCGCACCGGCCAAGACACCGCCGGAGATCGTCGCCAGGATCAGCGCCGACATGCAGAAACTCCTGAACGACCCTGAGATCGTGAAGCAGATCGAGGCGCGCGCGGCGCTGGCCGCGCCCGGCGGCCCGGCCGAGTTCTCGGCCTTCATCAAGAAAGAGATCGACACCTGGGGCGAAGTGGTGCGCGCCACCGGCACCAAGCCCGGCACCTGATCGAAGCAGACGCTAAACGCAGAAGGCGAAGCAACCTAGAGCACTGTTATTCTGGGTGCAGGCCACCTGCCGGCAAGATCAAGCCTCATCTTGGCATCAATCGCTCGACGCGGTCCTTCTACTTCCATCAGTTCAATACAGCTTCCTGACTATCCAACCTTTGCGGGAATACCATTTACGTATTCTCCTCAGCATGATCTTGGCGCGCCATACGAGTGCTACCGACAGCGCCAGAAAGGCCAACAGAAGGCCCATTGGTCCTTGAAATGTTGCCAAGGACACAAGCAACGCAGCCGGCACCGCTA
>CAWUOG010000637.1:0-2062 GCA_963923875.1 uncultured Alphaproteobacteria bacterium | reverse complement strand
CGCCGGTCTACGCCAAGTTCGCGGCCGACCCGAAGCTGCAGGACCTGGTGAAGCGTATTCAGGCAACCGAGTAGGACGCGCGCCGACGTCGGCGTTCCACCCGCCAGCGCAACGGTCACTCGACATGTATCGAGCGTTCGTCCTCTTCAACGCGACGGTCGCGCGGTGGTGCATGTACGCAGCCGTCCTGGGCCTGGTCGGCATCGTCGCCACCGTCGGCTACCAGGTGTTCGGCCGCTACGTGATGAACGACACTCCGACCTGGGCCGAGAGCACGGCGCTGGTATTGATCCTCTATGTCACCATGCTCGGCGCTGCGGTCGGCGTACGCGACGCGGGCCATATCGGGCTCGAGTCGTTGCTGATCCTGGCGCCCGAGTCGTTGAGGCTCAAGCTCGAGGTCGTGATCCACCTGCTGGTCGGCGGCTTCGGCGCGATCATGGCCTGGAACGGCGCGATTCTCGCCGAATCGGTCATGGGCTACAAAATTCCCACGCTCGGACTGCCCGAGGGACTCAATCATATTCCCACGGTGATCGCCGGCATCCTGATCGTCCTGTTCTCGCTCGAGCACATCTTCGCACTGGTCCGCGGCGAAGATGTCGAGCCCAGCTGGTACTGAGATGGCGCTCACCATCCTCTGCATCGTCTTCACGCTCTGCCTGTTGCTCGGCGTGCCCGTCGCATTTTCGATCGGCATCTCCGCCGTCGCGACCATCCTCTACGAAGGCCTGCCGCTCGCCGTCGTGTTTCAGCGCATGACGTCGGGCATGAACATCTTCTCCTTCCTGGCCATCCCGTTCTTCATCTTCGCCGGCGAGCTGATGCTCTATGGCGGCGTGGCGGACCGCATCGTTGGCTTCGCAAAGAGCATCGTGGGTCACGTGCGCGGCGGGCTGGGCATGGCCAACGTCGTGGCCTGCACCCTGTTCGGCGGCGTTTCTGGCTCGCCGGTGGCCGACGTCTCCGCCACCGGCGCCGTGATGATCCCGATGATGAAGAAGGAGGGCTATCACGCCGACTACGCCGTCAACGTGACCACCCATGCCGCCCTGGTCGGCGCGCTGATGCCGACCAGCCACAACATGATCATCTATTCGCTGGCGGCCGGCGGCAAAGTCTCGATCACGGCGTTGATTCTGGCCGGCATGGTGCCGGCGGCGCTGCTGATGGCCTGCATGCTGGTCGCCGCCTACTGGGTGGCGATCCGGCGCGGCTACCCCGCCGGCACCTTCCCCGGCTGGTCGGCGGTGCTGTGGTCGTTCGTCGGCGCCATTCCCGGCCTGTTCGTGATCGCGATCATCCTGGTCGGGATCCTGAGCGGCGTCTTCACCGCCACCGAATCAGCAGCCATCGCCGTGATCTACGCCCTGCTGCTGACCATCTTCGTCTACCGCACGCTGTCGTGGGGCAAGTTCCTGAAGGCCGCGGCCAAGGCCGTGAAGACCACCGGTATCGTGCTGCTGCTGATCGGCATCTCCAACACCTTCGGCTACCTGATCAGCCTGTACGAGGCGGCCGAACTCACGGGCAAGGCGCTCGAGCATCTCTCGACCAATCCGTGGGTGATCTTCTTCCTGGTGAACCTGATCCTGTTCGTCCTCGGCACCTTCCTCGACATGGCGGCGACCATCCTGATCTGCACGCCAATCTTCCTGCCGATCTGCATGCAGTACGGAATGGGCCCGGTGCAGTTCGGCATGCTGATGCTGATCAATTGCGCTCTCGGATTGAACACGCCGCCTGTCGGCACGACCCAGTTCGTCGGCTGCGCCATCGGCGGCATTTCCGTGGGCCAGGTGATGCGCACCATCCTGCCCTTCTACGGCGCCCTGATCGCCGCGCTGTTGCTGGTCACCTATGTGCCGGTGTTCTCGCTCGGACTCCCACAATTGTTCCTGGGCGGCAAGTTCTAGAGAGGGCGATTTCGCAGAGGCGCCGGGCTGGCGACGCTCGTATATACTCTACGAATGTCCATCACGCCGCCCACCGAAGTCGCCCGCCCGCCGCGCGGTGGACTGGCGGTCAAGCTCTTCGCCATTCTGCTGCTGCTCGGCGTCGT
>CAWUOG010000636.1:0-2069 GCA_963923875.1 uncultured Alphaproteobacteria bacterium | reverse complement strand
AGGGCAGCCCGGACGGCAACATTGGCCTGGCGGACGAGATAGCCGAGATGGCCTTCCGGGCCGCGCTTGCCTTCTCCGATCGGGGGGATCGCGGGAGGCGATTTGCGGGGTCTGCTCATCGGCCTATATTATCAGAGTTCGAATATCTTGACGATGCCGACGGAGGGAACGACATGCAGAAGGAACTCGCCGATTTGGTGGTGCGACACCTCACGGCCGAGAACGCCCACGACCTGCCCCGCACGCTCGCCACCCTGCATCCGGACTGCCGCTTCGAGGATTTCGCGACCGGCCAGAGCTGGTCGGGCCACGAGGGCGCCGCCGCGCACTACCGGCAATGGTGGACGACCTTCGACGTGACGGTTCAGCGCGGCGCCGGGCAGCTGTCGGTCTGGTCACCGGATGGATTCTTCATGGCCGAGTCGACCTGGCACGGGAAGCATGTCGGCCCCTTCCTCGGCATCCCGGCGTCGGGCCGCACCATCGTGCAGCCCTTCGTTGTCGTGTTGAACTTCAAGGACGGCCTGATGCTGGGCGAGCGCTTCCACTACGACCTCGCCTCGCTGCTGCGCCAGATCACGACGGATCCGATCCCGGCACTCGCCGGCCTGGCGCATCGCAAGGCGGCTTGAAGAAATCCTCCCCATTCACATGGGGAGGTGTCGCCGTCTCACGGCGACGGAGGGTCATAATCCCATCGCCCGCGATGACGCGGGCACTTCCCATTTGAATGGGGAAGAGGCTACGCCTTGAACACCGCCTTCAGGTCCCTGGTCGGCATCGCGTCGCGGACCCAGGTGAAACCGCCCGTCTTCATCTCGCGCGCGCCCTTCATGAAAGCGGCGAGCGCCAACCGCGACAGCGAGCCGCCGACGCTGATGCGCTTGACGCCGACGGCCTCGATTTCGGCGGCGGTCAGCGACGGATCGACGCCGGTCATGACGATGTTGACCGGCCTGGAGACCGACGAGGCCACAAGCTTCATGGTCTCGAGATCCAGCAGGCCCGGGGCATAGAGCACGTCGGCGCCGGCTTTCTCGAAGGCCTGCAGGCGCTTGATCGTATCGTCGAGATCGTTGCGGCCTCGGATCAGGTTTTCAGCCCGCGCGACGAAGGTGAAAGGCACCGGCAGCGACCGCGCCATCTCGACCGCGGCGGCGACACGCTCCACGGCATGGTTGAAGTCGTAGATGCGCTCGCCGCTCCAATCCTCGATCGAGCCGCTGACGATTCCCGCGGCGCAGGCGTCGCGCAGGATGGTGGCGGCTTCCTTCGGGTCGTCGGCATAGCCGTTCTCGAGGTCGGCATTGACCGGCAGGTCGGTGGCCCCGGCGATGACGCGGCAGTTCTCGATCAGCTCGGCCCGGCTGACCGAGCCTTCGCCGTCGGCGCGGCCCAGCGCGTTCGACATGCCGAGGCTGGTCGTCGCCAGCGCCTCGAAGCCCACCGACTGCAGCAGCTTGGCGGTGCCGGCATCCCACGGGTTGGGCAGCAGGATGATGCCCGGCTTGGCGTGCCGCTCCTTGAAAGCGCGGCCCTTCTCGGCTTGCGTCGGCATGGTGCTCCTCTAGCTTGGCCGCGAAGGGAACACCCATGGACTTGGCCGCGCAACGGGAACTCGCCCGACTTCTTGCCAGTTTGCGTCAGGAGCGACGCCAGCAGAGCGGGCTCGACCGCCGCCTCGTGCCGCCCGACAAGGCGACCGCCTACAGGGTGGCAGCCATGGTCGCCGACGAACTGGGCTGGCCGGTACGCGGCTGGAAGATCGCGGCGGCCAAGCAGGAGATGCAACGGCAGTTGCGCACCGATTCGCCGATCTATGGCCGCACCTATTTCGTGCAGGCGACGCCGCACACCGTCGAGCGTGCAAAGCTCTCGAGCCCGATCCCCGAGGTCGAGTATCAGGCCAGGCTCGGCGCCGACCTGCCACCGCGCGACAAGCCTTACACGGTCGAGGAGGTGACCGAGGCGGTCGAATCGCTGCATCCGGGCCTCGAACTGGCCGAGTGCCGCTTCATTCACGACCTGTCTCTTATACACATCTCCGAGCCCACGAGACGTAGAGGAAT
>CAWUOG010000635.1:0-2070 GCA_963923875.1 uncultured Alphaproteobacteria bacterium | reverse complement strand
TCTTATTCAGATGACATCGCTTCGCAGGAAATGCCAAATCACCGGCATGGCGGTGGGCTGGACCTTCGACGACAGGAAGAAGCTGATGACGATCGTCGGCGAGGGCGACATCACCCGGGCCGACATCGACCGCGTGTTCGACGCCCTGGTCGAGCACGGGGCTCTGGGCTATCGCAAGCTGGTCGACCTCCGACAGTCATCCCCCGCTATGTCGGGCGAGGAGATGCTCGAACTTGGCGTTCGGGCGCGCGCCTTGCACGGTACGGGCAAGATGGGCGCGTTGGCGCTGGTCCTGCCTGAGGATCGGGGCGCCGAGGCCGAACCGCTGATCGGCATGGTCTCGGTCGCCGACCGTCCGATGCGCATCTTCCGCGACCTCGGCCAGGCGACGCGCTGGCTCACCGCACAGAAGCCGGTCGGGGAAGCGTAGCGCGGCCTCTCGCAGCTTTGCTTCGCTGCAGCCGCTGCAGCCCGCCCGCGCATGTAAATGCGCGCCAAGGCGCTTCCGGTTCAGCTGGAATCAGCTGAGCCGGAGGCGATTGCCGACAGTGCGATGGAAACAGTGCGTTTCGGAAGAGATGGAACCGTTTGCGGTTCCATCTCTTCCGAAGCCACCCTAATCCCTGAACGGATCCGTCATCAGGATCGTGTCTTCGCGCTGTGGCGAGGTGCTGAGCAGGGCGACCGGGCATCCGACCAGTTCCTCGACCCGGCGAACGTACTTGATGCAGGTCGCCGGCAGTTCGGCGAAGGAGCGCGCGCCCTGGGTGCTTTCGCTCCAGCCGTCGAAGGTCTCGTAGATCGGCTTCAGTTTGGCCTGCGCGCCCATCGTGAACGGAAAGCGCTCGATCCGCTTGCCATCGACCTCGTAGCCGACACAGACCTTGATCTCGTCCATGCCGTCCAGCACGTCGAGCTTGGTCAGCGCAATGCCGTCGATGCCGTTCAGCTTCACCGCCTGGCGCACCATCACCGCGTCGAACCAGCCGCAGCGCCGCCGCCGGCCGGTGTTGGTGCCGAACTCCTTGCCGCGGTCGCCGAGGCCCTGGCCGATCTCGTTGGTGAGTTCGGTCGGGAACGGCCCGTCGCCGACGCGCGTGGTGTAGGCCTTGGCGATGCCGAGGACGTAGCCGACCGCGCCGTTGCCCATGCCCGAGCCGATCATCGCCTGCGCCGCCACGGTGTTGGACGAGGTGACGTAGGGATAGGTGCCGTGGTCGATGTCGAGCATGGTTGCCTGTGCGCCCTCGAACAGGATGCGCTTGCCGGCCGCGCGCAGGCCGTCGAGCCGTTCCCACACGTCCTCGGCGAACGGCAGGATCTTTGGCGCGAGTGCCAGCAGCTCGGCCGTGAGCTTGGCGGCGTCGACCGTCGGCTTGCCCAGGCCCTGGCGCAGCGGATTGTGATGGGCGAGCAGGGTCGCGACCTTCAGCGGCAGGGTGTCGGGCTCACCGAGGTCGCCGACCCGGATCGCGCGGCGGCCGACCTTGTCCTCGTAGGCCGGGCCGATGCCGCGCCGCGTCGTGCCGATCTTGATGATGCCCGGCGCATCCTCGCGCCAGCCGTCGAGGTCGCGATGCAGCGGCAGGATCAGTACGGCGTGATTGGCGATCTTCAGTGACGCCGGCGTCACCGATACGCCCTGCTCAGAAACCCGTTTGACCTCGTCGAGGAAGTGCCAAGGGTCGATCACTACACCGTTACCGATGATCGACAACTTGCCTTGGCGCACCACGCCCGAGGGCAGCAAGGCGAGCTTGTAGGTCTGATTGCCGATGACCAGCGTATGGCCGGCATTGTGGCCGCCCTGAAAACGCACCACGACCTCGGCGCGCTCGGAGAGCCAATCCACGATCTTGCCCTTGCCCTCGTCGCCCCACTGGGCGCCGATCACAGCTACGTTGGCCATCTGCCTGACTTTCCCCAAAGGGCCCGGGGACGGGCCCGAAACGGGACCCAAACACGGACCTAGACGCACAAACGCCTCCCCACAGCCGTCGGAGACGGGTGCCGGGGAGGCGTGCGGGTGCTTAGCACGGGGCCGCCGCCGGGGCTAAGGGGAAAAGCCCC
>CAWUOG010000634.1:0-2071 GCA_963923875.1 uncultured Alphaproteobacteria bacterium | reverse complement strand
GACCATGCGCGTGCTGGGCATCTCGGCCTTCTATCACGACAGCGCCGCGGCGCTGATCGAGGACGGCCATCTGGTCGGCGCCGCGCAGGAAGAGCGCTTCACCCGCAAGAAGCACGATTCGGGCTTCCCGGAGAAGGCGGTGCAGTACTGCCTCGACGAGGCGGGCATCAAGCTCGCCGACGTCGACTACGTCGCCTTCTATGACAAGCCGTTCCTGAAGTTCGAGCGCCTGCTCGAGACCTACCTCGCTTATGCGCCGCGTGGCTTCAACTCCTTCCGCATGGCCATGCCGCTGTGGCTGAAGGAGAAGCTGTTTCAGAAGACGCTGCTGCGCGACGAGATGAAGAAGTGGCAGCCCGACTTCGACTGGCAGAAGCGGCTGCTGTTCGGCGAGCATCATCAGAGCCACGCCGCCTCCGCCTTCTATCCGTCGCCGTATGAAGCAGCGGCCGTCCTGTGCATGGACGGCGTCGGCGAGTGGGCCACGACGTCGCTCGCCTTCGGCCAGGGCAACAAGCTCGAGATGCTGAAGGAGATCCACTTCCCGCATTCGCTGGGACTGCTCTATTCGGCCTTCACCTACTACACGGGCTTCAAGGTCAATTCGGGCGAGTACAAGGTCATGGGCCTCGCCCCCTATGGCGAGCCGAAATACAAGGACCTGATCCTCGACAAGATCGTCGACCTGAAAGAGGACGGCACCTTCCGCCTCGACCAGAGCTACTTCGACTATTGCACCGGTCTGCGCATGACCAACGACAAGTTCGCCGACCTGTTCGGTGGACCGCGGCGCACGCCCGAGCAGCTGCTCGAGCAGAAGCACATGGACCTCGCGGCGTCGGTTCAGGCTGTCACCGAGGAGATCGTGATCCGGCTCGCGAAGTCGGTGAAGAAGGAAACCGGCGCCAGGAACATCTGCCTCGCCGGCGGCGTGGCGCTGAACTGCGTCGCCAATGGCAAGCTGTGGCGCGAGAAGGTGTTCGACGGCATCTGGGTACAGCCGGCGGCGGGCGATGCCGGCGGCGCGGTCGGCGCGGCCTACGCGGCCTATCACGGCTATCTCGGACAGGCGCGCAAGCTCAACGGCCACATGGACGGCATGGCCGGCTCCTATCTCGGCCCGGTGTTCGAGGATGACGACATCGCCCAGCGCCTGACCGCTGTCGGCGCCAAGTTCACGCGCCTGACCCGCGAGCAGATGATCGACCAGACCGCGCAGGCGCTGGCCGACGAAAAGGCCGTGGGCTGGATGCAGGGCCGCATGGAGTTCGGCCCGCGGTCGCTCGGCGCCCGCTCGATCCTGGGCGACGCACGCTCGCCCGGCATGCAGAAGACGCTGAACCTCAAGGTGAAGTACCGTGAATCGTTCCGTCCCTTCGCGCCGGCGGTGCTGCGCGAGGACGTCGAGAAGTACTTCGACTACAACGACGACAGCCCCTACATGCTGATGGTGGCGCCGGTGGTCGAGGGCCGCCGCCGCAAGATGACGGCCGACGAGGAGAAGCTGTTCGGCATCGAGAAGCTGAACGTGCCGCGCTCTGACATCCCGGCGGTCACCCACATCGACTATTCGGGCCGCATCCAGACCGTGCACGAAGAGACCAACAAGCCGTTCTACGACCTGATTTCATCCTTCAAGGCGAAGACCGGCAGCTCGGTGATCGTGAACACTTCGTTCAACGTGCGCGGCGAGCCGATCGTGTGCACGCCGGAAGACGCGTGGCGCTGCTTCATGGGCAGCGAGATCGAGGTGCTGGTGGTCGGCAACTGCTTCCTGAAGAAGGAAGACCAGGATCCGGCCCTGAAGCTCGACTACAAGAACGCCTTCGAGCTCGACTAGCCGCATGCGGGCAGTCGTTTGCGATCGCCTCGGCGATCCGTCTGTCCTCAAAATCGAAGAGCGACCGATTCCCGAGCCGGGGCCGACCGATATCGTGATCAAGGTCGGGGCGGCGGCGGTGAATTTTCCCGATGTGCTCACTGTCTCGGGCGACTACCAGCACAAGCCCGAGTTGCCGTTCATTCCAGGCATGGAAGGGGCCGGCATTGTCCATGCCGTCGGCACCGGGCG
>CAWUOG010000633.1:0-2090 GCA_963923875.1 uncultured Alphaproteobacteria bacterium | reverse complement strand
CTGAAGGACGCGAAGTTCAAGAAGCAGCTTGTGATTCCGCCGATCAACAACACCTACGGCCTGTACACGCTGATGATGTACGCGCGCCTGAATGGCGGCGGCGAGAAGAACATCGACCCGGGCTTCAAGGTGATGAAGGACGAGATCAATCCCAACGTCCTGGTCTACGAGCCGTCGCCCGGAAAGATGACCGAGCTGTTCCAGTCGGGGCAGGCCAACATCGCGGTGTGGGGCACCGGCCGGGTGCAGGCCTTCGCCAACACCGGCTTCCCGGTCGACTTCATCTATCCGAAGGAGGGCGCGCCGATCCTGCTCGCCTCGGCCTGTCCGGTCGCCAAGGCGTCGGTCAATCCGCTGGCGCACGAGATGATCCGGGAGCTTGTCTCGGCGAAGGTCCAGACCGGCATGGCCAAGGACATGGGCAACGGGCCCGTCAACACCAAGGTCGACGTCAACATGCCGGAGCTCAAGATGGCGCCGGTGGGCGAACGCGCCAAGCTGGTGATCCAGCCGGATTGGGACGCGATCAATGCCCAACGCGACACCTGGACCAAGCGCTGGAACCGCGAGGTGGAGCGCTGAACGGGTGCAGCATCCGATCTATCTCTTTCGTCATGGGGAGACGGTCTGGAATGCCGAGCGCCGCGCCCAGGGACATCTCGATTCGCCCCTGACGGAAACCGGTCGCGCGCAGGCGAGGGCGATGGGTCGTGCTTTGGCCCGGGAGCTCGCGCTGGCCGGCTATGGGCCGGCAACGGTGATCGTTCGCGCCAGCCCCCTGGGCCGGGTGCGCGAGACCCTGGCGCTGGCCGCGACGGAAGCCGGGCTGGTGCATGACGACGCCTGCCACGACCTGCGCCTGCGCGAAATGAGCTGGGGCGACTGGGACGGATTCACGCTCGCCGAGATCGAGGCGCGCTGGCCGGGCCAGATCGCGTTGCGCCGCGACGACAAGTGGGCCTATCGCCCGCCCAACGGCGAGAACTACATCATGGCGGCCGAGCGGGCCCAGGCGGCGCTCGACGATATCGCGCGGCTTGCCGCCGAGCGGCCGGTGGCGGTATTCGCGCATGGCGGGATCGGTCGCGTGTTGCGCGGGCTTTTCCTCGGGTCGCCACAGGACGAGATCATGGGCATGGACCAGCCGCAGGATGCCTTCTATCGCCTGTACAAGGGCGTGGCGGAGCGGATTTCCTAGGCATGGCGTTCCTCGAACTCGACGCCCTCGGCAAACGGTTCGGCGGCCACGTCGCCGTTGATCGCCTCAGCCTGCAGGTCGAGAAGGGCGAGTTCGTCTCGCTGCTGGGGCCATCCGGCTGCGGCAAGACCACGACACTGCAGATGATCGCGGGCTTCGTGGAGCCGAGCGCCGGGGCCATCCGCCTGGAAGGACGCGACCTCCTGGCGGTGAAGCCCGCCCGGCGCGGTCTCGGCATCGTGTTCCAGAGCTATGCGCTCTTCCCCCACATGACGGTGGCCGAGAACGTGTCGTTCGGGCTGGAAATGCAGAAGGTGTCGGCGGCCGAGCGGGCCACGCGCGTCGCCGAGACGCTGCAGCTCGTCGGGCTCGGGGCCTTCGCCGCGCGTTTTCCGCGTCAGCTCTCGGGGGGGCAGCAGCAGCGCGTCGCGCTGGCCCGTGCCCTGGTGATCCGCCCGCAGATCCTGCTGCTCGACGAGCCGCTGTCGAACCTCGACGCCAAGCTGCGCGAGGAGATGCAGATCGAACTGCGGCAGATCCAGCGCACCGTCGGCACCACCACCATCCTGGTGACGCATGACCAGGCCGAGGCGATGGCGCTCAGCGACCGCATCGTGGTGATGAATCAGGGAAAGGCCGAACAGGTCGGTCCGCCGCACGAAGTCTACGAGCGGCCGGCCAGCGCCTTCGTGGCGGGCTTTCTCGGCAAGACCAATCTGGTGAACGGCATCACGGTGCGGCCGGAGCGCATCTTCTTTGCCGAAACGGGCCTCGCTGGGACCGTGCGCACCCGGATTTTCCAGGGCAATCACTGGCTCTATCAGGTCGATACCGCCTCCGGACTGGTCACGGTGATCCGCCAGAACAGCGGCGAGGTCATGCCGGCCGAAGG
>CAWUOG010000632.1:0-2090 GCA_963923875.1 uncultured Alphaproteobacteria bacterium | reverse complement strand
CGTCAGCTTGATGACGTTGAGAGGCTGATTGAGTTCATGCGCCATCCCCGTGGCCATTTCACCGAGACTCGCCAGCTTCGTGGCCTGGATCACTTGTTGCTGGGCCTGCTTGCGCACGGTGACGTCGATGATGAAGCCGACACCAGACAGTTTTCCGTCGCCGGAGGTCGAACCGGTCACGACGAGCAGATCGTAGAGCCAGCGATAGACACCGTCCTTGCGCCGGAAACGGTATTCGCCGGTAAAAGTCTGTCCGTCCTGCAGCGACCCGAATTTCTGCAGGGTCTCCACCGCATCCTCGGGATGCATATTGTGGGCCCACCAGCCCGGAACCGAGATTTCTTCCTGCGAATAGCCGAGCACGCGCGACACGGAGCCGCTGACAAAGCGCAGGGCCGATTTCTGCCCGTTCTCGATGGCCACGCCATAGATGACGATGGGGGCATGCGCTTCGAGCGCCTGCAGCCGCTCCTGGTAGGTTGCCAACTCGCTCCTCTCGTTCGAGAGCGTGCCTCCGAGCTGACCGGCCTTTTCCCGTATGTCGTTCAACTCCCGGATGGGAGCCGCCTGGTGGTCTGCCTCTGGCCGGCTTGGCGAGTTGACGATCCTCGCAAGAAGGCCCTCGAGACTCTTCAGGCGATTCGCCACGTAGCGGCTCGCAATGGCCGCCGCGACGATCGACAGGGAAAGGAAAATCCAGTGAAGCGCCAAGGTGTCGAGCTGGGTTTGCCGTGCCGCTCTCACGACCCCGCCGAGATCCCTGGCCGCCACGATCCGCCAGCCCTCCGCCACTCCAAGGGAGCTTTGATAGACCAGGCTGGAGCTCGTCATGTGATGCATCAGCGATTTGCCGAAGCCGGACGGCGTGAGCAGTTCGGGCCGGGAAAAAAGATCGGTCCGCTGCGTGCTCCCCAGCATCTTCAATACCGCGCCAATTCGGGCCGAATCCCCAACAGCGGCCGCGGTAATTCCTCTGGGATTCAAGACGGCCAATGCGGTCCCCGACACGGGCCGATAGGTCCCAAAGGCCTTCACAAGGCCCGATCGTGGCATCGTTCCGAGCACTTCGAATTTGCCGTCGGCGGTTCCCGCCAGCACCACGAAGTGGCCCACGGTACCGGATTGGTCGGTGAAGGGCGTTCTTACAGTCCACTGGCCGGGCCCGACATCGAGACGCACTTCCTTGGCAAGATCGAGCCCGGCGTAGGTCTCGGACTTGTAGGATGCCAGTATGCGGCCCTGCGCATCGCGCACCACGATACTGTCGAAGTCCTGCTGCAGCGGCCCCAGGGCCGGCGGCGACATGGTCGGGTTGCCCGTGGCAATCGCGTCGGCGGCCAGGATCTGCAAGCCAAAAGCCCTGACCTCGAACCAGGCATTGATCCGGCGCTGCAGGAGCGATACTTCGGATTCCAGTTCCGAAGACTGGGTGCCGACCAGAAGCCGCTCGTCGCCGGCCGCGCCGATCCAGAGATGAAACGGCAGGGGAACCAGGGCGAGCGAGCTCAGCGCCATCATGGCGAAGTGAGAGGCCGGCATCGCTTCGAGCCGCAGCCTTCGCGCGAGCGGGGCGATCATCAGCAGCAGCACAAAAAGAAGTTCGGCGATCCAGATATTGAGCAGGCCGTTCAGTGCCTGTTTTGCGATGACCAGCAGCACGGATGTCCACTGGAAGCCGAGAATGCCGCCGTAGGTGGCGTAGAGCAGGGGCCCCCCGAGCAGCAGCCAGAACAGGAAATCGACGAGGATCGGCGACGCGCGTCTTGTGAACGCTGCAAGCAGGGCTCCTTCGACGAGCCAGATCGCGAGCGCCCAGGGATGTTGCCAGTGGAAGAGAGTCGCGCAGGCCGCAATCCCGACGGAAAGGACCGTGCAGCCGGGAGGCAGGATCCGAAGACAAAGCAGCGCGAGCGCGCTGCCCATGAGGAACTGCAGACCCCATCCGAGGTCGAGGACCAGAAAATTCAGGGCGAAGCCGGCGAGGCCCAGGGCAATCGCCGAGAGAGTTTGTGGAAGTGTTCCGAAAATCGGCTTCGGAAAAGGCAGCTGCCCGATCATCTCCGGCGATTATTGTCGAAAAGCTCCGAAAC
>CAWUOG010000631.1:0-2091 GCA_963923875.1 uncultured Alphaproteobacteria bacterium | reverse complement strand
TAGATCGCTTCCTTCAGGTCCTTGGCGACACGGAAGGCGACCTTCTTCGAGGCCTTGATCTTGATCGCTTCACCGGTCGCCGGGTTGCGGCCCATGCGCGCCGGACGGTTGCGAACCTGAAGGATACCGAGGCCCGTGATACGGACCTTGTTGCCCTTCTTGAGGTGTTTCACGACCAGACCGACGAAATCGTCGAGGGCGCCGGTAGCGTCCTTCTTGGTCATGCCAGTCTTCTCGGCCAGCTCGGCGGCGACCTTCGAAAGCGGAATGGTGGGAACGGAAGTCTTGGTAGGAGTTGCCATGGTGGGGGGTCCCTTTACATTTTTTCGTTTCGCCAACGTCGTCCTGACGCCCCAGGGTGCCGCTGGCGCGCACAAGGTTAACCACGAATCTCAGCCCCGCAAGAGGCGAATGGGCTCAAAATGTCGATTTTTGGGGCTTTTTAGGCCCTCGGACGCAATCATCCACAGACTTCGGAGACCGTGATGGACGACAGGACGCGAACCGCAGCCGGCATCGCCGGGCAACTGCAGAGGCTCAGCTACGATGAAAAACGCCTGTCGGAGATCGCCGCCGAACTCGCCGTGCTGAACGACGCGGTGCGTCAGGCGTCCGCCCAGCGCCTCGCCTTCGACGACGAGCCGGCGGCATTTGCGAGCGTCATGGAGCGTGGCGGCAAATGAGTTCGCCCGACATCGCCCTGCTCGATCTCAGCGAAGCGGCCGACGCGATCGCTTCCCGCAAGCTCACCTCGGTGCAGGCGACCGAAGCCTGTCTCGCCCGCATCGACGCCTGGCAGCCGCGCACCAATGCCTTCCTGCGCATCGACAAGGACGGCGCGCTGAAGCGGGCGCGCGCGATGGATGCCGAACTTGCCGCCGGCAAGCGGCGCAGCGCGCTGCACGGCGTGCCGATGGCGCACAAGGATCTGTACTATCGCAAGGACGAGATCTCGACCGCCGGTAGCGCGATCCGCCGCCACTGGCGCGCGCCCTTCACGGCCACCGTGCTCGAGAGGCTCGACGCGGCCGGCGCAGTAGAGCTGGGCTTTCTCAACATGGCGGAGTTCGCCGCCGGTCCGACCGGCCACAACGTGCATTTCGGCCATTGCCGCAATCCGTGGGACGAGCTGCGCGTCACCGGCGGCAGTTCGAGCGGATCGGGCGCTTCGGTCGCGGCGCGCATGGTCTATGGCTCGCTCGGCTCGGATACCGGTGGCTCGATCCGCCTTCCCGCTTCCGCCTGCGGCGTGGTCGGCATGAAGGCGACCTATGGCCGCGTCAGCCGCCATGGCGCTGCCGCACGCTCCTGGAGTCTCGACCATGTCGGACCGCTCACGCGCTCGGTGCGCGACAACGCCCGCATGCTGGCGATCGTCGCCGGACACGATCCCAACGACTCGACGACCAGCCACAAGTCCGTGCCCGACTACGAGGCACAGATGGAAGGCGGCGTTTCCGACCTGAGGATCGGCCTCGCTCTCCCCGAAGCGCTGGTGCCGGTCGACCCTCTGGTGGGTGCGGCCATCCAGGCCGCCGCCGATGCCCTGGGAAAGCTCGGTGCAAGAATCTCCACGGCGAAATTTCCCGACTTCACCGCGCTCTATCGCGCCGCCGAGGTGATCGTGAAATCCGAGGCCGCATCCATGCACCGGCCATGGGTCGAGAGGCAGCCGCAGGACTACGCCAACCAGGTGCGCACGCGCACCGAGGCCGGCTTCTTCATTCCCGCGACGCAGTACATCGATGCGCTGCGCCTGCGTGCCCACTTCGTGCGCGAGTTCATGGAGACGGCAATGGAGGGGGTCGACGCCGTCCTGCTGCCCGCCATTCCCTTCCCGCTGCCGACCATCGAGGAGACCGACACCGAGAAATCGGGCGGTCCGGCCACGCTCGCCATGGTGGCGCGATTCACCGGCCTGACACGCCCGTTCAACACGCTGGGGGTGCCGGCGCTGTCGCTGCCCTGTGGCTTCGACGGCAATGGCGCGCCGATGGGCCTTCAACTCGTCGGGCGCGCCTTCGAGGAAGGCCTGCTCTACCGTATCGGTCATGCCTACCAGGGCGCGACCGATCATCACCGCAAGGTGCC
>CAWUOG010000630.1:0-2096 GCA_963923875.1 uncultured Alphaproteobacteria bacterium | reverse complement strand
ATGTGCTCGAGTGTCGGCTTGTTGGTCCAGAACGGCATGTTGTTGGCTGCATTCCACGGGCGATAGAGCTCGCCGTCCGGCCGGAAGGTCGTGATGATCATCCAGTAGAACGGGAAGAGCAGCACGACGACGAACAGGATCAGCGGCAGGTAACTGAACAGCCAGCGCCGCCAGATGGCTCCTTCGATCATGTCAACGCGTCTCCACTCGGCGGATGTACAGGAGCTGCGCCACTACGATGATGAACAGGAAGGGGAACATGGCGAGCGACACCGCCGCTCCTTCCGAAAGGATTCCCGAAACGATTCCCAGCTGATAGGCGTAGGTGGCAAAGAGATGTGTGGCGTTGGCCGGCCCGCCGCCGGTCATGACGTAGACGAGCTGGAAATCGGCAAAGGTCTGGATCACCGAGAACAGCATCACCACCATGGTGACCGGCAGCAGCAGCGGCCAGGTGACGTACCAGAATCGATTCCACGGCCTCGCGCCGTCGATTGCCGCCGCCTCGTTCAACTCCGGGCTGATCGTCTGCAGGCCGGCCAGCAAGGAGATCGCGAAGAAGGGCACGCCGCGCCAGATATTGACGATCATGATCGAGGCCATGGCGAGGTCGCCGTCTCCCAGCCAGTTGATGCGCTGGGTGATGAAGCCGAGCTTGAAGAGCGACCAGTTGATGACGCTGAAGGTCGGATCGAACATCCATTTCCAGGCGAAGGTCGACAGCACCGTCGGGATGATGAACGGCAGCAGCACGAAGGCTCGCACGATCGCCTTGCCGCGGAAGTGCCGGTTGAGCAGCATCGCCAGCCACAGGCCGAGCGCCAGTTTGAAGACCGTCGTGACGGCGGTGTACCAGAACGTGTTCCACACCGACGTCCAGAAGATGCTGTCGTGCCACAGCTTGAAGAAGTTCTTCAGGCCGACGAACGTACCGGGCTCGCCGACACGTGCGCTCGAGAGCGAGAGCATGATGCCCTCGAAGAACGGGTAAGCGATGAACAACCCGAGAAGAATGGCGGTCGGTGCCAGCAGGGTGGCCGCCAGCCACCGTTCGTCCTCGAGTTTGCGCAAGCGCACGGAGGGACGGCGCGCCCCCGTGGCTCCAACTGCAGTAACCGCCATTTTCTACCTACTCGCTCCCGTTACGCCGCTGCGCGCCTGCTTCAGGTCGAGTAGATCTTCTTCATCTCGCCTTCCGCCCACTTGACGGCCTCTTCCGCCGGCATTCCCTGGACGGCCTTGGCGTACATGTCGGTGACGATGTACTTCGACAGCACCTCCGCCGCCTTCTGGTTCGGAAGACCGGCGAACCCGGGAGTCTGACCGAGTCTGGCGGCAACCTTGAACGGTGCCATCACCGGATCGTCGTTCCACACCTTGTGGCTTTCCCACTTCGCCGTCGGCGGTGTCGCGAAGCCTTTCTGCGAAACGAACCAGCGCTCGAAGTTCTTTTCGGCATGCATCCACTTCAGGAACTCCTTCGCGGCGTCCTGATTCTTCGAATACTTCATCAGCATGTCGGACTGGTTGAGGTGCATGCCAAACTGGCCGGCCGGCCCTGCGGGCAGCGGGGCGTGCAGGATGTCCTTGTTCATCGGCGTGCCCTTTTCAGTCTGATACTGATCGGGCTTGCGCAGCGTTTCGATATAGATCGAAGCGCCATTCAGGGTCGCCGAGATGGTCTGGGACAGGAAGGCGCGATTGTTGTTGGTGTCGTCCCAGGCAAGCGCGCCCTCGTCGCAGCCGTCCTTCCAGAAGCCCTGCATGAACTTCACCGACTCGATCGTCTCCTTGGAGTTGATGACGACAGTCTTGCCGTCGGCATCGACTTCCTTGCCGCCCCACGACCAAAGGTACGGATAGGTGAAGGTTGGCGCATCGCCGAAAGTGTGGCCGAGCGTCTGGCCGATCGGATGCCCCTTAGCCTTCAGTTTCTTCGCGGCCTCGCGATATTCCTGCCAGGTCTTCGGGAAGGAAGTGACGCCAACCTCGTCGAACCACGACTTGCGATAGGCGATCATGCCGCCGATCACGGCCCATGGCAGGCTCATGAACATCTTGCCGTCGCTGCTGAAGGAGCGGCAGTACTTGTAGAG
>CAWUOG010000629.1:0-2100 GCA_963923875.1 uncultured Alphaproteobacteria bacterium | reverse complement strand
GGCCACGTTTTGGCGCACCGTCATGTGCGGCCACACGGCATAGGACTGGAACACCATGCCGATGTCGCGCTCGCGCGGACTGATCAGCAGACCGCGCTGGGGCTCGGAGACGACGCGCCCGCCGATCGAGATGCGCCCGCCGGTCGGATGCTCGAGGCCCGCGACGCAGCGCAGCGTCGTGGTCTTGCCGCAGCCGGAGGGGCCGAGCAGGACGACGATCTCGCCGGCGGGGACGTCGAAGCTCACGCCGTCGACCGCCGGCCGTCCGGACGCGAACTGCTTCACGAGATGTTCGATGAGAAGGGCGCTGGTCACGTCATTGCCTCAAAAAAACTGTGTCATCCCGAGCGAAGCGAGGGACCTTTGCCTGTTGCAAGAGGTCCCTCGGGTTTCGCCCTCGGGATGACACCCTGGGCTTTTTCCTACTGGCGGTAGCCGTAGGTCTTGTTCCATTCCTCCAGCCACTTGTCGCGCAGCGACTCGAACTGGTCGAACTTCGGGATCCACACCTTCACGGTCTTGGGGTCCCAGCCCTTCGGGAAGGCCGGCGGCTCCTTGAGCGAGGTGATGTTGCCCAGCTTGGTGATGGCGAAGGCCTGGCCTTCCTTGCTGAGGCGCCAGTTCATGAAGAGCCTGGCCGCGTTGGGGCTCTTCGAGGTCTTGGTGATGCCGTCGGCGTAGGGAATGATCGGCACGCCCTCGGGCGCGAAGATCGCCTCGGCGGGAGCGCCTTCGACGATCTTGGTGTAGATGATGTTATAGAGCAGCGGCGCGATGGAGATTTCGCCGCGCACCAGCGAGTCCGAGGTCGGCGCGCCCGACGGGTAGAGCGCGATGCCGAGGTCGGCCTGCTTCTTCCAGTAGTCCTCGCCCAGCACCTGGCGCTCGAACATGATGCGGGTCCAGGTCGTGCCGCCCGACGGGCCGACCACCTGGCCGATCTGCTTGCCCTTGTATTCCGGCTTGGTGAGATCCATCCAGGTCTTGGGCGGGTTCTTCACCAGCTGGGTGTTGTAGGCGATCGCCCAGCCCAGCGTGGCGCCCGGCCAGAGTTTCGGCGAGACCATGGTGTCCGGCCGGTAGTCGGCGGCGTTCGGCGGCGCGTAGTCCTGGAAGAGATCCTCGATCTCCTTCATCAGGCCGCGGTCGGAGTGGTTGACCACGTCGGCGGCGAGCTTGCCGGCTGCCGCCTCGGTCTTGATGCGAGTGATCAGCTGGCCGCCCGGGGCGCGCACGATCGCGACCTTGATCTTGGGGAAGGTCTTGTTGAACTCCTTGACCACCTCCTGCTCCACCTCGGTGAAGTTGGCGGTGTAGTAGGTGATCGAGCCTTCTTTCTCGGCGGCCTCGATCAGTTCCTTGGAGCCGAACTTTTCCTGCTGTGCCATAGCCGGCAGCCCGACGGCAGCGGCTGCGACGGCCGCCGCGATGAACGTCCTGGTCTTCATCCGATTTCCTCCCTTACCCACTTCTTGCGCTGCCCTGCGCGGCGCCGCGCGAGAGCCAGTTGGTCATGCCCAGCAGCACGGCCAGGATGACCGTCTGGACCAGGCTGAAGGCGGCGGTCTTGCCGGTGTTGCCGCCCTCGTAATAGTCGAGCAGCAGCACCGCCATGACCGTGGTGTCGCTGGTGTAGAGGAACAGCGACGAGCCGAGCTCGCGAATGCCGAGCACAAACAACAATGTCATCGAGGCGATCACGCCGGGCCGCGCGAGCGGCAGCACGATGGTCGTGATCGTGCTGAGCAGGCCGCGGCCGCAGATCCAGGCGGCCTCCTCGAGTTCCTTGTGGATCTGCAGGAATGAGGTCGACATCGCCTTGACGGTGTCGGGCATGAAGCGCGCGACGAAGGCCAGCGCCAGGATCCAGAGCGTGCCGTAGAGGCCGCCGGGCAGGCCGATCCAGGCCCAGAGATAGGCGACGCCCACGACCAGGCCCGGGATGGCGACCGGGATGGTCGACAGCAGGTCGATCGCCTTGCGGCCGGGCACGGTGGTGCGGTTGATCGTGTAGCCGATGGCGAAGGCGAGGGCGCCGCCGGTCACCGCGGTGATCACGCCGACCTTCAGCGTGTTCCAGATCGACAGCATGGTCAGCGG
>CAWUOG010000628.1:0-2103 GCA_963923875.1 uncultured Alphaproteobacteria bacterium | reverse complement strand
GGTCGTAGACCACGGCGATGCCGATCAGGATGGCAATCGGCATGCAAAGCATGCCGAGCACGGCCGAGATCGCGCCGCCGATACCCTTGAAGCGGTCGCCGATGATGATGGCCGAGTTCACGGTGTTCGGGCCGGGCAGGACCTGGCCGATACCCAAGATCGAGGCGTATTCGCGCTCGTCGAGCCAGCGGCGGTCCTCGACGATGACGTAGCGCGCCCACGGTGCGACGCCGCCAAAGCCGAGCAGGCCGATCTTCAGGAACCCCAGGAAGAGTTCGGTACGCGAGATCTCCGACATCGAGCCTGTCTAGGTACGCCGTACCATCTGGGGCACGAGGTCCTTCAAGGTTGGCGCGCCCATTTGCATCATCACCGATCGCAATTCGCCCTGCAGGATTTCCAGCACGCGCTCGACGCCGGCCTGGCCAAAGGCGCCCAGACCCCAGAGATAGGGGCGACCGACCGCTACGGCGCTTGCACCCATCGCCAATGCCTTGACGATGTCGGTACCGCGCCTGAAGCCGGAGTCGACGATGATCGGCAGCTTTCCGCCCACTGTCTCGACGACCTCCGGCAGGGCATCGATCGTCGAGCGGCCGCTGTCCTCCGCCCGGCCGCCATGGTTGGAGACCACGATGCCGTCCAGGCCGTTGGCGATGGCGAGCCTCGCGTCGGCGGCCGTCACCAGGCCCTTCACAAGTATCTTCGTCTTCACGGTATCGCGCAGGCGCTTGATGAACGCCCAGGTGAGCGAGGCATGGCCGGTGGTGGTAAGCCCCGTGCCGTCGATGCCGTCGAAATTCGGTTTGCGGCGCAGAAAGCTCGCCATGCTGCGTTGGTGGCAGGCGCTGCACTCGCGGGTATCCATGCGGATCATGCGCGCCAGAGTCTCCCAGTTCTGCCGCGCAATGACGTCGACCGTGACGACGATGGCGCCGGCGCCGGCCTTGTCTGCGCGCGTGGCGAGCGCTTCGGCCACGTCCCAGCGGTCGGTCGGATAGAGCTGGAACCATACCGGCTTACCGCGGGCCGCGATTGCCGCCTCGATCGAGGTGGTGGCGACGGTGGACAGCATTTGCAGGTGATTGCCGCGGCGCGCCGCACGGGCGACCGCGATTTCACCGTCCTCGTGAAAGGCGCGGTTCGAACCGGTGGGGGCGATCACGATCGGGCTGCCCCAGTTCTCGCCGAACAGCTCCATGCGCGTGTCGATGCTGCTGACGTCGATCAGACGCCGCGGCATCAGCTGCAACTTGAGGAACCCTTCCCGGTTGGCGCGCAGGGTGACCTCGTCGTCGACGCCGGAGGCCAAGTAGCCGAAATGGGCCGGCGGCACGTTCTTGTGGGCGGCTATCTCGAAGTCGAAAACATCGAGTGCGTCACGCGGGGAGTCGATGGGTTTGTCGAGCTGACGAGGGGCCCAGACCATGGGATCGGGCAGGCGCTCGACCTGGGCTAGCGCCTCGCTTCCCGCCAGCAGCGGACTCGCCGCCAGGAAGCGCAGCAGTTTTCGGCGATGGGTCAGCGCTCCGCCCATCGCACCATCTTGGTCATGAATGTGTCGCAGGCGTCCATCTGCGAGCGGGCGACGAACTCGTTGGGCTGGTGGGCTTGCGAGATGTCGCCCGGGCCGCAGATCACTGTCGGGATGCCACGGGCCCGGAAGATGCCGGCCTCGGTGCCGTAGGGGACGGCATAGGTACGGTTGCCGCCAGTCCATTGCAGGGCGAGCTTGGCGGCTTCCTCGTTCTCCTCGGGCTTGAGGCCGGGCACGAACGAGCGCCGCCGCAGCGTGATATCGGCGTCAGGATGCTTGGCCTTCATCTTGGGTAGCAGTAATTCGGCGATGTACTGCTCGGCCCGGCGCTGCACCTCAGTGGAATCTCCATGGGGCAGGGTGCGATAGCCCCAGTTCAGAGTGCACTCGCGGGCCAAGATGTTGCCGGCGGTTCCGCCTCTTATGACGCCGACATTGATGGTGGTGTGATTGGGCAGCGTGTCGGTCTTGGCATCCGTGCGCGCCGCTAGTTCCTCCTGCAGGTCGTTCAGCCAGTGGATGAACTCTCCCGCGAAGTGGATGGCGCTGACGCCGAGATGGGTCAT
>CAWUOG010000627.1:0-2103 GCA_963923875.1 uncultured Alphaproteobacteria bacterium | reverse complement strand
TGGGCGTATTGGCGCTGGTGTGGGGATGACGCTGGGCGCAAGCCCGGCGTCAGGCAGCGAGCATCGCGATCAGTCGGCGCGCCTCGGCCGGCGCTTGCGCCGTTGCGGTAACGGCGGCTGCATAGACGGTCAACAATTCGCAACCGGACGGCAATGAATCGACCAGGATGACGCCAGGTGTGGCGCGAATCTCGGTCTCCTGGGTGCAGCCGATCGGCCGCGGCGCGGTCGATTGCGCCAGCGCGCGCATGGCGGTGGCGCCGTTGGGTCCGGTGCGCCAGCGCGTCTTGATCAGGTCGGCAATTCCCAGCCCTTCCATCACCCGGGCGAAGTGGATCCCGGCAGTGGCCTGCTGCGGGTCGGGGAAGTGGATTTCGTCGGCCGCGAGCAGAGCGGCGCGCAGTGAATTTTTGTCGGCGACGGCGGGCAGCGGATCACCGCTGCGCACCGCGATCGCGGTCGCTACGGTCGCAATGTCGGTGACGGAGTCCGGCACCACCTTGCCGTCGCGCGCCAGCTCGTCGATCAGGGCGCGGCTCAGGATCATGAGGTCGGCGGGCTCGCCGGCCAGCAGTCTGGCCTTCATGGCGCCGACAGCGCCAAACGTGCCCTCGATGCGATGACCGCTGTCTTTTTCAAAGACGGCACGGGCCTTTTCGACCAGGCCATGGGTGGCGCCGCCGCTCAGGATCCGGAGAACGCTCATTGCAGCTTGATGTCGGCCTTCTTGATCACGTCTGCCCATTTGGCGATGTCCTTCTCGAGATAGACGCCGAATTCCGCCGGCGTCATGGTCATCGGCACCGCGCCCTGCTTGGCCCAGGCCTCCTTCATGGCCGGCGCGGCGATCGCCTTGATGATCTCTGCATTGAGGCGGTCGACAATCGCCTTGGGCGTGCCCTTGGGCGCCATGATGCCCAGCCAGATCGTGGCGTCGTAGCCCGGCACGCCGGCCTCGCTCACGGTCGGCAGGTCGGGCATCACGCTGGAACGCTTGTCGCCGGTAGTGCCGAGCGCGCGCACCTGGCCCGCCTCGACGTGGCTCTTCATGGCAGTGACCGCATCGAACATCATCTGCACGTGGCCGCCGATCACGGCGTTGCGGGCATCGCCGCTGTTCTTGTGAGGGATATGCAGGATGTCGGTGCCGCTCATGGCTTTGAACAGCTCGCCGGCCATGTGATAGGGCGTACCCGGGCCCGACGAGGCATAGGTGAGTTTGCCTGGTTGCGACTTCGCCAGCGCGATGTATTCAGCCAGAGTCTTGGCCGGCACCGCAGGATTGATCACCATCACCAGATCCGAGGAATTGACCGGTGCCACCGGAACGAGGTCGCGCATCAGCACGTAGGGTCTGTTTGGCTGTAGCGTCTCGTTGACGGTGTGCGTGTTGCTCATCATCAGGAGCGTGTAGCCGTCGGGTGCCGCCTTCGCGACGATATCGGTGCCGATCGTGGCTCCCGCGCCGGGCTTGTTTTCGATCACGAACTGCTGCTTGAAGACCTCGCCCAGCGCCTGGCCGAGCACTCGCGCATAGACATCGGCCGGTCCACCTGGACCGAACGGCACGACGATGCGCACCGGCTTGTCCGGCCAGTACTGCGCCAGTGCGGGCGAAACGAAAGCCATGAGGGCCGCGAGAACCGCCGCGGCGAGTCTAGTCTTCCGGCGCATTGTTCCTCCCATTTTCTTGCGTCTGTCATGCCACGACTGCACGGCTTGCGCCAACCGGCGTGCTAGTGTTGCCGGTAACAAGAACTGGAGTGAGCCGGGTGGAGGAAGCGAGAATCGACGGGCGCCGCTCGTGGCGAACGGCTTGGCTCGTCTTGGCCATGCTCTCGTTTTCCTACGGTTCGCCGCTCCCGATCGTCGTCGCCATGAAGACGATGCAGGAGCAGCTTGGGCTGGACCGTTCCGTGATCGCGCTGGCGGGTTCGCTGGTCTGGGTCGGTACCGGGGCCGGCGGAATCCTGATGGGCTGGCTGGCCGACCGCATTGGCTTGCGCAAGGTCGTGATGTTCGGCGCCTGCATGATCGCCGGCGGCCTGGCCTTGTCGTCGCTCGGCTCGATCTGGGCGCTCTATATCGGCCATGGACTGATGG
>CAWUOG010000626.1:0-2104 GCA_963923875.1 uncultured Alphaproteobacteria bacterium | reverse complement strand
TGCAGCGCGCCAATGCGGTCAGCGTCGTGCTGCTGACCGGCTTCATTGCCATTGCGCTGGTGCGCGCCCGGCTGGCCGACAAACGCCGGCCGGCCGCGATCGCTTCGAGACCTATGGCCTGATGAGCATTCCGCTCTAGTTGATCAGCCCGTAGAACTTGCCGGCGTTGGTGCAGGTGATCATGCGTGTCACCTCCGGCGAGACGTCGGCGAACTGTTCCTTGATGAACTTGTCGGAGTTCGGCCACACGCCGTCGCCGTGCGGGTAGTCGGAGCCCCACATCAGGCTTTCCGCCCCCATGTCGTCGATCAGCTTGGCGCCGATGCGATCGTACTGGAACGTGGCCTTGCACTGGCGGCGCCAGTAGTCCGACGGCTTCATCTTGAGGCCGAGGTCGAAGAAGCGGTCCTCCCACTCGAAGTCCATGCGGTCGAGTGCGTAGGGGATCCAGCCGCAGCCCGATTCGCCGAAGGCGATGCGCACGTGCGGGAAGCGTTCGAACACGTTGGCCGACATGACCGCGGCCAGGATGTTCACCAGGTTCATCTGGAAGCCGGAGACGACGGTGAAGAACACCCGGCGGCCGACGGGGCCGCCGTGCTTCTCGATCGTGCCCGGCGGGACGGTCGGGAAGGTGTGAAAGTGCAGCGGCAACTGCACGTCGTTCACCGCCTTCCAGAGCGGATCCCACATCGGGTGCCACATCGGCTCCATGTCCCAGGAGCAGGAAAGCTCGAGGCCCTTGATGCCCATCTTGGCGACGCGATGGATCTCCTTCACGGCGGCGTCGATGTCGCCGTAGGGAAGACACGCCAGCCCGATATGCCGGTCGGGATAGTGGCTGCAGAAATCCTTCAGCCAGTCGTTGTAGATGCGCAGCATCTCGTTCGACGCATCCTTGTCGTTGAGGCGGCTCGAGGCACCGAGGATGCCGTAGATCACCTCGGCGTCGACGCCGTCGCGGTCCATGTCCTTGATGCGGAGATGCGGATCGGAGCAGCGGCGGATGTCCTTGGCGCCGTCCTCGTAGAGGCCGGTCTCTGCCATCACGTCGACCCGGTGATGCTTGCCCTTCTGATACTTGGCACCCGACGGGCCGACGCCGTTCTTGAAGCCGAAGGAGGCGCCGTTCTTGGCCGTCCATTTCGGGCCTTCGTCGGTGTCGATCACGAACGGCATGCGGTCCTTCATGTCGCGCGGCGCCATGGACGTGAACAGATCCGGCGGCATCCACGGCATGTCGAGATGGCAGTCGGCCGAAATGCGATTGTATTTCATGGCGTCGCTCCCGAAAATTTCGCGAATTGTGCGCGTCGGCGGGGGACCCGGGCAAGGCCCGAGGCGATGCATGGACGCCCGGATTTCGACAGGAGGGCGGGAAAATGCGGAAAAGCCGTCATTGCGGCACCCTCCACCGCGACGGCCCGGTTGGCGGCATCGAGGATTTTGCCGAAGGATGGACGGCGGGCTAAGACATCGACGATGACTTTGCAAAGCACCGCCCGCCTCGACGGCGAGTTCGACTACATCGTCGTGGGCGCAGGCTCGGCCGGCTGCGTCATGGCCAACCGGCTGTCGGCCGATCCCGGGAACCGCGTGCTGGTGCTGGAAGCCGGCGGCAGGGACAACTGGATCTGGTTCCACATTCCGGTGGGCTATCTCTTCGCCATCGGCAATCCGCGCTCGGACTGGATGTTCCGGACCGAGGAGGAGGCGGGCCTCAACGGTCGCAGCCTCGCCTATCCGCGCGGCAAGGTGATCGGCGGCTGCTCGGCGATCAACGCCATGATCTCCATGCGCGGCCAGTCCGCAGATTACGACCACTGGCGCCAGCTCGGTCTTTCCGGCTGGGGCTGGGACGATGTGTTGCCGGTGTTCAGGAAACTCGACGACCATTTCCTCGGCGACACCGAGCATCACGGGGCCGGCGGCGAATGGCGGGTCGAGCGGCCGCGCGTGAAGTGGGAAGTGCTCGACGCGATCGAGAAGGCTGCGACCGAGATGGGCATCCCGGTCACGCCCGACTTCAACACCGGCGAGAATTTCGGTGTCGGCTACTTCCACGTGAACCAGAAGAAGGGCGTGCGCTGGTCGTCGGCACGGG
>CAWUOG010000625.1:0-2107 GCA_963923875.1 uncultured Alphaproteobacteria bacterium | reverse complement strand
CCGCCACCGGTCGATTTCGGCCATTCTGCAACAACCCGACCTCAGGATGGTCATCCTGAGGGCCGGCTGTTCCTACCGGCAACGGCTGGAGGAATTGCTGGCGCGTCGCGGCGTCGTCGGACTGCGCCGGCTGGAATTCGGCACCCTCGAGGCGATCCTGGGCGCCGTATCCGCCGATCTCGGCGTCACGCTCATGCCGGCTGCGCTGGCCGGCAAGACCTGGCGCGGCGGCCGGATCGCCGTGCATCCCCTGCCCACGGCCGAGGCGCGGGTTCAGACGGTCTTCGTACGCCGCCGCGACATGGTAAGTTCGAGTGCGCTCGTCGCATTCCAGAACCACGTCACCCGGAGGAAGCTCCGATGATGCACCACAGTGTGACCGTCTTCACGGTCAGTGACATCGCCGACAGCACGACCTACTACCGCGACCGACTGGGCTTCACCGTCACCTTCGAATACGGACAGCCCACTTCGTATGTCGGCCTCAAGGAAGGCAACGTCTCGCTGCACCTGATCTCCAAGGCGCGCAACAACCGCCAACCCGGCCGCGGCGCCGTCAGCATCTTCGTCGACGATATCGATGCCCTGCACGCCGACCTCGTGCGCCGGGGTGCCCGCGTCATGAGCGAGCCGAGCGACCAGAACTACGGCATCCGCGATTTCGACGTTACCGATCTAGACGGCAACATGATCTACTTCGGCATGCCCCTGAAGCGTAACTGAGTGGAGCAAGCATGGAACTCTGGGAATACGACGCGACCGACCTTGCCCGGCTGATCCGCACCGGCCAGGCCTCGGCTCGCGAAGCCGTCGATTCCGTCCTGGCGCGCCTGGACAAGGTCAATCCGGTGATCAACGCGGTCGTGAGGACCCTGCACGACGAGGCCCGAGCCGCCGCCGACACTGCCGACGCCGCCCGCGCGCGAGGCCACGCGTTGGGCCCCCTGCATGGCGTACCGGTGACGATCAAGATCAACATCGACGTTGCGGGCCAGCCGACTGACAACGGCGTAACGCCGCTGAAGGACTTCATCGCCCAGGAGGACAGCCCGGTCGCCGCGAACTTCAAGCATGCGGGCGCGATCACGATCGGCCGCACCAACGCGCCCGCCTTCTCGATGCGCATCTACAGCGACAACGCCCTGCACGGCCGCACGCTCAATCCGCTCGACCCAACCGTGACACCGGGCGGCTCGAGCGGCGGCGCGGGTGCAGCGACCGCGACCGGCATTGGCGCCATTGCCCACGGCAACGACATTGGCGGCTCGGTGCGCATCCCCGCCTATTGCAACGGCGTAGTCGGCCTGCGCACCGGATTCGCGCGCATTCCCTCGTTCAATCCGACGGCCGCGAAGGCCGGACGCCCGGTCGGCGCGGTAATCATGGCAGTCCAGGGACCGCACACCCGCACCGTGCGCGATGCGCGGCTTGCCCTCGAAGTCATGGCGCGCGGCGATCGCCGGGACTGGCGCTGGAACGACGTGCCCATGGTCGGCCCGCCGCCAGCCCGGCCGATCCGGGTGGCGATCGTGCCGGAGTTTCCCGACACCAGGACACATCCCGCGCAGGCGGCTGCAGTGCGGCAGGCCGGCAAGCATCTGCAGGCAGCCGGCTACGCCGTCGAGGAGTTGATGCCACCCGATCTCGAGCGCGGCGTCGAGCTGTGGCACCAGATCATCGCCACCGAATCCTCGCTCGGCCTATGGCCGCAGATGCAGAAAATGGGCGATCCCGACGGCATCGCGGCCATGCGCGCGTGGCTCGAGTTCGCCAAGCCGGTCGATCTCCCGACCTACATTGCGGCTCTCACCGAACGCGAAGGGCTTGCCTTCCGATGGATGAGCTTCATGCAGCAATGGCCGCTGGTGATCTTCCCCACCCTGGCCGACCTGCCGCCCAAGCAGGTGATGGACACGACCGTCGAAGGCCAGCGCGCGATCTTCGATTCGATGCGGCCGGCGCTGCTGGCGCCGCTGCTCGGCCTGCCCGGCCTCGCCGTGCCGGTCGGCCGCTCGGGCAAGTTGCGCACCGGCGTGCAGATCCTCGCGATGCGCAATCGCGAGGACCTCACCCTCGACGCCGGTGAAGTGATCGAGGCCGCCGAGGG
>CAWUOG010000624.1:0-2111 GCA_963923875.1 uncultured Alphaproteobacteria bacterium | reverse complement strand
CGTCAAGCCGATGCGCAAGCTCTACTACAACCTCACGATCACCTTCGTATCCGTGGTGATCGCCTTCTTCATCGGCGGCATCGAGACGCTCGGTCTGATCGGCGATCGTTTCGGCCTGTCGGGGTGGTTCTGGGATGGAATCGCGGCCCTGAATGACAACCTCAACGGCCTCGGCTTCGCCATCATCGGCCTGTTCGTCGTGGCCTGGATCCTGTCGATCGTCATTTACCGCTACCACCGCCTCGACGACATCGAGCTCCGGGGCTGAGCGGACGGCCTTGGATCTCCGTCGCGTATGGATGACCCGCAGCGCGGGTGGGCTCGCCCCCGGATTGCCCTAGGGCGCGAGCAGGCTCGCGCCGACGTTTATCGTCAGCGCCAGGATCGCGGTGTTGAAGGCGAAGGCCACGATGCCGTGCAGCAGGCTGACCAGCCGCATGGTCGACGATTCAGTCGCAACATCGCCGGTCTGCGCCGCGCAGCCGATCACGAAGGCATAGTAGAGGAAGTCGCGATAGTCGGGTTCGCGCGAGCCCGGAAAGCGCAGGCCACCCTCCCGCTCGCCCATCGCGGAGTGGCCCTTCGGCCGCCGGTAGTAGAGGTTGGCATAGTGCAGCGTGAAGGACAGGTGTGCGAAGGTCCATGACACCATCACGGTGAGCCCGGCGACGAGCAGCGCGGGCACCGGCGGCGCGCCCCGTGACTTGATCGCCACCAGCTCGGCGAAGATCGCCACGAAGCTCGACGCGCCGCAAGCCACGACGATCAGCACGATCATCCAGTCGCCCTCGTCGTACAGCGCCGCCCGCCAGTGGCAGGTCTCGACCGTCGACCGCACGATCATCGCGACGGCGAGCACCACATAGAGGCTGGCGGTCACGTCCCACGCCAGAAGCCAGCGCGTCGCCAGCCTCATGCCCTCGGGCATCACCGCAAACGCCACCAGGCCGGCCAGCAGGCAGGACAGCAGCCGTCGCCGGGCCACCAGAAAGCGCTTCAGGCGCGAGCGGCTGACGCCTTTTGACAGCATGCTTTGCATTTAAGTAAGTCCTTATGAGAAACTAACAGATCGAAATCCACCGATTCCGCCGTGACGGCCCGCGCCGCCCTTGCCGGTCCTGTGGATGAACGCTAAACACTCGCCCGTCATTTTGTCGCAAGCGGCGCGGGGGAAAAGCAGCATGGCGACGACGAAAAAGGCCACTTCGCCGGCTGCTCCTGTGAACGGAAAGCCGGCTGCTACCAAGTTGAACGGCAAGGAGATTTCGGCGCGCGCCACCGGCACGCCCGAAGCGCGCGAAACCGCGCGCCTGCTCCTCGAGATCGAGGCCATCCATTGCCGGCCCGATAATCCGTACATCTTCACCTCCGGCCGCGCGAGCCCGGTCTATATCGACTGCCGCAAGATCATCTCCTTCCCCGAGGCGCGCGCCAAGATCATGAATCACGCGCTGAAGGCGATCGACAAGCAGATCGGCTGGAGCAAGATCGATGTCGTGGCGGGCGGCGAGACCGCCGGCATCCCCTTCGCGGCCTTCCTCGCCGCTCTGGCCAAGAAGCCGATGATCTACGTGCGCAAGCAGCCCAAGGGCTTCGGCCGCATGGCGCAGATCGAGGGCGACCTCAAGCCCGGCAAGCGCGTGCTGCTGGTCGAGGATCTGGCGACCGACGGCGGCAGCAAGCTGGTCTTCATCGACGCGCTGAAGAAGGCCGAAGCCAAGGTCACCGACTGTTTCGTCGTCTTCCACTACGGAATTTTCCCGCAGAGCGTCGAGACGCTCGCGGTTGCCGGCGTCAAGCTGCACGCGCTCGCCACCTGGTGGGATGCACTGGAGGCGGCGCAGAAGCACAAATATTTCGACGAGAAAGGTCTCGCCGAAACCCGCGCCTTCCTCGAGGCGCCCGAAAAATGGTCCGCCAACCACGGCGGCCGCCCGCCGGCGCAGCGGCTGCGGGGATAGGCAACCGGCTCCGCAAAGAGACCTCACCCTGAGGAGGCGCGAAGCGCCGTCTCGAAGGGTGGGATCGAACTCCTCTTCAGTTGCCCATCCTTCGAGACGCCGCGCGTTGCGCGGCTCCTCAGGATGAGGGCATTCTCGGAGCCAATGCTC
>CAWUOG010000623.1:0-2113 GCA_963923875.1 uncultured Alphaproteobacteria bacterium | reverse complement strand
GGCCGAACCGACCAGTGGCTGTTCAACTACGTGTTCGACCCACGGGTCCAGAACCCCGAGTCGGTGATGCCGCCGTGGGGCAAGCATGGCTTCTACAACGAGGCCGAAATTCGCGACATGGTGGCATTTCTCAAGACGCTCAAGACGCCGGCAAGTTTCAAGGATCCACTCGACGATCCGGAGAAGCGGCCGCCGCCGGTTGAGGACCGCGACGCGCTGGATGCCTTCGTGAATCCTGCAGCAGAGCGCATCGAGGCCGGCGCAAACCTGTTCAAGCAGCCTGGACCGAACGGCAAGGCCTGCATCGCCTGCCACGCTGATCCCGGGACGACGTTCAAGCAATGGGCGGTGCACATGCCCAAGTGGGAGCCTCGGCTCAACAAGGTGTTGGGTGCGGAGGAGTTCATCGCCCGGCATGCCAAGGCGACGACGGGCGCCGACTGGCTGATGCAGAGTTCCGGCAACACGGACATGTCGATCTACCTGCATAGCCTGGCCAACGGCCAGGAGATCAAGGTCGACCTGTCGACGCCGGATGCCAAGGCCGCCTACGAACGCGGCGTGGCGTTGTCGCAGCTCAAGATCGGGCAGTTCAATTTCTCATGCAACGACTGCCACCAGAAGTCGGCGGGCAAGTGGGCGCGCGGCCAGTGGCTGGGCGAGTCCAGGGGCCAGTTCGACCATTTCCCGCTGTGGCGGACCAGTCGCAACGAGATCTGGGACATCCGCAAGCGCCTGCAGTGGTGCAATGTTCAGGTGCGTGCCAACGAATTGCCGCCAGATGCGGTTGAATATGGTGAGATTGAGCTATATCTGCGCAAGGCGAACGAAGGGCTGAAGCTCACGGCTCCCAACATCCGGCACTGACGAGGCCATCACGATGACTATCTCTCCATCCGCTCTCACGCGGCGAGGCGCGCTCGCCGCCATCGTCGCGGTGATCGCCGCGCGCCAGGCGGAGGCGACGCCGGAGGCAGCCCGCGAATGGCTCGCGGGCCTCGCCAAGGGCACGCCGCAGGATGCCAAGGTCACGTTGAAAGCTCCCGAGATTGCGGAGAACGGCATGGCGGTGCCGCTCACCGTGTCGGTCGACAGCGAGATGAGCGACAAGTCCTACGTGAAGGCGCTCTACATCGCCGCCGACGGCAACCCCAACCCGCCTGTCGCGATCTACGAGTTCACGCCGCTTGCCGGTAAGGCCGAGGTGGCGCTGCGGGTGAAGCTCTCCCAGACCCAGAACCTGATTGCCGTGGCCGAGATGAGCGACGGCACGCTCTATAGGTCGAGTCGCGAGGTCAAGGTCACCATCGGCGGCTGCGGCGGCTGAGGCAGGAGGATCACATGGCAGACGACATCAAGCCGCGCCTTCGCATCCCCGCCACGGCCAAGAAGGGCGAAGTGGTTGAGATCAAGACGCTGATCACCCATCCGATGGAGTCGGGGCAACGCAAAGACACCGACGGAAAGATCGTGCCGCGCATGATCGTCAATGCGCTGAAGGTCACCTTCAACGACAAGCCGGTCGTGAACGTAACCCTGGAGCCCGCCGTCGCCGCCAATCCCTATATGTCGTTCTTCGTGCGGGTGCAGGAGAGCGGCACTCTGAAATTTACCTGGACCGACGACCTCAAGAACAGTTGGACGGCCGAGAGCAAGATCGACGTTGCGTAGCGACGCAGCGTCGGCATTTTCTACGGGTGACATGTGAGGCTGGGACGCCGCGAGCTTCTGCAGGCTGCGGCCGCGATGGCGGCGGCCGGCACGGCCGTCCGCGCTACCGCGCAGGGCCGCGGTCCTTCGCAAGGAGATCTGCTGCGCTTCTCTCCGGTGGGGCAGATCACGCTGCTCAACTTCACCGACCTGCACGCCCAGCTCGTGCCGATCTATTTCCGCGAGCCGTCGGTCAACATCGGCGCAGGCGGCGCCAAAGGCCTGCCGCCGCACGTGGTAGGCGAGCGGCTGCTGGCGGCTTACCGGATCGGGCGTGGTACCTACGACGCCTATGCCCTGGCCTGTACCGACTTCGACGGCCTTGCCCGGACCTACGGTCGGATGGGCGGCCTCGATCGGCTCGCCACTCTGATCGGGGCGATTCGCGCCGAGCGCCCGGGCA
>CAWUOG010000622.1:0-2115 GCA_963923875.1 uncultured Alphaproteobacteria bacterium | reverse complement strand
TGTCCGCCTGCGGCGCCGTGCTGATTTTCGTGCTGGGCACGCGCAGTGCCTTCTCGCTGCCGGCTCGGCTGTTCGGCGGCGCCATGGCGACCGGCTCGCTCTATTGGTTCGTGCAGTCGCAGAACGCCCGCAACTATTCGCTCGCCCTTTTGGTCGGCGCGGGCATCCTGGCGCTCACCCTCGCCCTGCTCGACGAGGGCAGTCGCCGGGAGAAGGCACCGTCACGCCTTCTGGTGCCTCTGCTCGTCCTCATCCTCATCGGTGCCTTCACGCACTTCTACGTCGTATTCGAGAGCGTGGGCGCGCTGATGGTGCTTTTCGTCTGGCGGCCCCGGCAACGGCTGCTGATGGTCGCGGCGGCGGCCGCGGTCATGGCCATCTCGTTCCTGTATCTGAAGCTGTTCGTGGCGACCCACTCGCAGATCGTCATGGGCAACTACTGGATCCAGAACACGCTCGCCTGGTACAGCTTCGAACTGAAGTTTGCAGCCTTCTACGCCTTCGGTCCGCTAGGACGCTTGCTGATCGCCTTCGGGGTCGCCGCCGTAATCGTGCGCCTGCTGTGGCCGGGCCTCGACCGCAAGGCGCTGGGCCGCTTCCCGATCGATCCGGTGACCAGCCTCGTGATCGGTGTGCCGGCAATCGTACTGATGGCGGCCGTGAGCAGTTCGCTGCTCGTGGCGCCGAACTTCGCCAATCGCTACCTGCTCGTCTGCTCGCCCTTCCTGTGGGGAATTTGCGCGCGGCTCTATGACGTCGCCGTGGAAGGCGCGCCGCGGTTCTTCCGGTTGGTGGTGAACCTTGTGCTCGCGGCCGGCGTTCTCGGCATGGCGAGCTTCGTCACGGCGCGCGTGAAGGGCAGCGACCTCACGGTGACCTGGAGCGAGCCGTTCCGTGTGTCGGCAGACTGGATCCGCAGCCGGCCGGAATGTCGGGGGCAGACGGTGCCGGTGATCGCGAACGACCAGCGCGCCTGGTACAAGCCGGGTTACGCCGAGGACATCTACAACAACGCCTACGCCCGCTACCTGAAGGGCTTCGCACAGCCCGAACTCGTGTTCGGACATGACATCGTTCCCGGCCCGTTGCCCGATGGGCTGAAGGCCGAGTTGCAGCGGCGCATCGACGGCCAAGGCTGCAGCGTGCTCGCCTGGTCGGCACACTTCATGTCCGATGGCGAAATGGCGGCAATTCGGGATGCGATCCTCAAGGCGACGAACCGACCCGACGCCGCACCGAGGCTCGAGATCAGGCAGTTCAAGGACGGCTTCGTGGGCTACATCCTCTATGTGAAGAGCAAGCCCTAGCTTGACCGGCCGTACCTTGACCCAAGGCGCGCTGCGGGACAGTTTCGGCGCGGGAGAACGGGACCATGCCGGAAGATTCAGCGCGCAATAGACCGGGCGGTGCGACGCGGCTGCAGGGTACCGTCGGAGACTATCTGGCGATCGCCCGCCTCGACCACAGCACCAAGCATGTGCTGATCGTGCCCGGCATCATTCTGGCCTATCTGCTGCGCGGGGTGCACAGCGATGCAGTCGCGCTCACGATCGCGCTGGGATTCGGCGCGGCGATCTGCATCGCCTCGGCCAACTACGTCATCAACGAGTGGCTCGATCGCGACTTCGACAAGTTTCATCCGACAAAGTCGCAGCGTTCAGCGGTCCAGAAGGAGTTGCGCGGAGGCCTGGTGCTGGTCGAATGGGCAGTGCTGGTAGTAGCCGGCCTCGCGCTCGCCGCGCTGGCCGGGCGACTCATGTTCTTCACTGCGGTCGTCTTCGCCCTCCAGGGCATCGCCTACAACGTTCCGCCGCTGCGCACCAAGGACAAGCCCTATCTCGACGTCATCTCCGAGTCGATCAACAATCCGCTGCGTCTCACGCTGGGCTGGGCGATGATCGATCCGACGACCCTTCCGCCCTCGTCGGTCATCATCCTCTACTGGGCGGGCGGCGCCTTCCTGATGACGGCGAAGCGGCTGTCGGAGTATCGCGAGATCGTCGCCTCGCACGGCAAGGACCTGCTGGCCCGCTATCGCGCGAGCTTCGCGGGCTACACCGAAACGTCGCTCACGGTCAGCTGCTTCGTCTATGCGCTGGCCTCGAGCTTCGTGCT
>CAWUOG010000621.1:0-2119 GCA_963923875.1 uncultured Alphaproteobacteria bacterium | reverse complement strand
CGCCGTCACCTCTCCACCTGACTGGCGAGGATGCCTGCACCCCCCTCTGCGCATCACCGTTATTGACGGCGCAGGCCTGTTCGTCGGACCCTGCCGCATGCGCGCCTCCGGAGATCTCACCCGCACCACGCTCGCGGTGCTGTTCATCTTCGGCATGATCGCCGCCTCCTTCCTGGTCCTGCGGCCGTTCCTCGCCTCGACGGTCTGGGCGGCCACGCTGGTGATGGCGACCTGGCCGCTGATGCTGCGGCTGCAGGCGGCGCTCGGCGGCCGGCGCGGGCTCGCCGTCACCCTGATGGCGATCGTGCTACTGCTGCTGGTCCTGGCGCCCATCGCCTGGGCGATCAGCGCCATCGTGGACAATGCCGCGTTCCTGATGTCGCTGCCCGACGCCGCCGCGTCCTTCCGCCTGCCGCGCGCGCCGGACTGGCTGAAGGACCTGCCGGTCGTCGGCCGGCCGGCCAGCGTCGAATGGAACCACTTCGCCGAGAAGAGCCGCGCCGAACTGGCGGGGCTGGTGCGGCCCTACCTCGCCACCGTCACGCAATGGTTCGCCCAGGCGGCGGGCAGCGTCGGCACCGGCGTGCTGCATCTCTTCCTCACCATCGCCATCGCCGCGATGCTGTACCTGCGCGGTGAGCAGGCGGCCGACTGGTGCCGCCGCTTCGGGCGCCGCCTGGCCGACGACAACGGCGAGCGCGTCGTCGTGCTGACCGGCCAGGCGATCCGTGGCGTGGCGCTCGGCGTCGTCGTGACGGCGCTGGCGCAGACCTTTCTCGCCGGCATCGGCCTCGAGCTCGCCGGCGTGCCGCAGGCCGGCGTGCTGACGGCGGTGACGCTGTTCCTGTGCATCGCGCAGCTCGGCCCCAGCCTGGTGCTGGTGCCGGCCATCATCTGGCTGTTCGTCGCCGACCATACGCTGCAGGCCATCGTGCTGCTGGTGATCTCGATCCCGACCGTGACTCTCGACAACGTGCTGCGGCCGATCCTGATCCGCCGCGGCGCCGACCTGCCGCTGCTGCTGATCCTGATCGGCGTGATCGGCGGCCTGCTGGCCTTCGGGCTGCTCGGGCTGTTCGTCGGGCCGGTGATCCTCGCCGTCACCCACACGCTGCTGCAGCACTGGATCGCCAACCGGCCCGGCGACCTGGGAAGTGGACCGCCGAAAGACGGGTCATGACGCAGCGAGCCGGCTTTCCGGGATCGACCGTAGATTCGACAGGGCCATGCCGCGCGGTCCCCTGAAACTGTGTCAGGGCCGGCCGCCAGGGCGCTGAATTAAAACGCAATATACGGAATTGCGTTTTATTGCGAAAACGTCTTGAACAAAACAGGAACTTGGATCATATTCCTGTCCCGCCCGCCTTCAGGCGCGGGCATCTCCCAAGGCATTTCCCAAACCAACGCGCCCCGAACCAACCTTCCGGAGTCCGCCGATGGCCCGCATCCGCACGATCCAGCCCGACCTTCCTTATTCCGAAAGCCTGAGCCGGGTGATCCTGGAGGCGGAGCTGCTGTGGCCGCGGCTGTTCATCGTGTTCGACGATGAAGGCCGCGCGCGCGCCGACATCGAGTTGCTGGCCGCCCAGCTGTTCCCGCGGCGTCGTGGGCAGGAGCAGTTGGTCCGAATGTGTCTCGACGAATACGAGCGCGAGGGGATGATCGAGCGCTACCGGGTCGAGTATGTCGAGTACATGCGCGCGGTGAACTGGCGCCGGCACCAGCGGGTCGATCGCCCGACACCGAGCCGCCTGCCGGCCTCGCCACAGGAACTCGCGAAGGCTCGCGAGGCCTCGCGAGGCCGCGACAGGACGGCCGGCAAGATGCTGGAACAAAACGACAATCCGGTTTCGGTGGAGGTCGCTCGCGAGATGGAAAATCTGCCGCGCACGGCGGACGGCTCGCTCGATATCGGGCGCGAATGGGTGAAGGAGCGGGCGGTCGAGCAGTATTTCGAGGCGAAGGCGGAAGGCAACCGCGACCACATGCTGCGCTCGATGTCGATGGTCGGCCGGCTGATCGGCTGGTCGGGTGAGGAACGCGGGAGCCGCCGCAAGGCGGCCGCGAACGACGCCGCACCGTCGTCCGGCCCGCCGCACTCCAGCCTGTTCACGGAAGA
>CAWUOG010000620.1:0-2121 GCA_963923875.1 uncultured Alphaproteobacteria bacterium | reverse complement strand
AATCGCGAACACGATGAACCCGAAGCGGTCGAGCCAGTCGATGGCGCGATCCCTGAATTCGTCCGACAGAAGCTTGCGCCACATGGGGAGACAGATGTGCCAGCCGGGGACTGCCGCTACAAGGCGAACAAACTTCATTCCCCGTGCCTGAGTACGGAAATGTCGGGCAGGTCGTGCAGCCACTGCACGATCAATAGTAGCCCTCGCGATATCCCGCCTTCAGGTAGCCGATCAGCGTCAACCGGATCGCAACCCGTGCATTGATTACCAGTGCCACCATGACGATTGCGGCGATGCCGAGGATCGTCGACGCCTTGCTGTTCGCGAACACTGCCACGCCGGTGATCAGGCCGAACGACACCGCCACGATCAGCATCATGTAGATGGCCATCACCAGGGAGGCGCGCGCGAAGCCGTTGGCCAGCAGGTAGAACGGCCCAAACAGGCCGGCCCATACATAGGACCAGCCGCCGAGTACCTGGGTGTCGCCGCGGTAGGGATGGTCGAGATAGTGTGTTGCGAAAATCTTTCCGTCCCCAATTGCTTCCACGCCGGCGCAAGCCCCTTCGCGGACCCGCAACCGCCTGTCCCGCATCCAGGAGTTGCTTGCCCCGACGGTCTTCCCGGTTCATCCGAGCCGCTGGCGGCGGCTTCTTGCCCACGAGGTCCCACAACCCCGGCCGGTTCGTTGCCCGGCGAGATCATAGGACCGCAAGCACGGGCGGTCTGCAACGGGGCGACCGGCCGATAACGTCGGATTGAAGTGGAAAATGCTGTGACCAGAATGTGGTGATCCGCCGTGCACAGCAACGCGTAGGCGCACCAGGCAATTGTACCAGAGATAATTTCGTCCGCGCGCTTGACCGGAAAGTTGCATTGCAGTCTCGACGTGAGACGGCGCCCATTCAGGTGTCCGCAATCGCCGGCCTCTAATTTTCGATCTCGTAGTCTCGCGTGCGTCATGGAACTTCTGCAGATCATCCAGCTCAACGATGTCCCGGCGCCGGTCGGCAACGGCTCTTCGATCGATGTCGGCATCGCCTGTCCCGGGCTGCTGCCGCGCGACAAGATCGGTGCCGTCTCCTTCGCGCTACGCGGCTTCAGGGCCTCCGGCCCGGTCGCCTCCGTCAATCTCGCGAACATCGAGGGGGACGATTGGTACCGCACCAACCATGGCCTGCCGGTGCTGATGGCGCGTGTCGGTGTCTCCGGTGCCGCGCTCCAGTCACTCGACGTCACGATCTTCGTGACCGGCTGACGCAGGGACCTGTGCCGGCGGTGGCCTGGTTGACAAGAGAATGGCCCAACGTACTGGCCTGGATCATCGGTCTGGCCGGTGCCTGGCTCGTCTGGTGGGCCGTGACCGCGATCTGGCGGGGCTCGGTCATTGCCGAGAGTGTCGCTCTGGTGCTCGCGCTGCTGGTCCTCGCCGCCAGCCTGCGCGCGTGGCACCTGTTGAATGAGCGTCGCTGATCGCCGTTTCCAGGCGCACGCGGTTCTGGGACGGGGCGACTGGCGCTTGGGTCCTTTATCTCAGCGGCCCGGTTGCAGTCCTTCTACTGGCATCAATCAGCCGGCATCAATTGAAACATTGTTGGCCGCGCCATTTTCCGGCCGGGCTGGTAAGCAGGGGTGCCGGGGTCCCAGCCTCGGATTTTTCAACAAAGCATTAATTCGAGGTTTCCCATGCTGTCCATTTTCCGCAAGCTCATGAAGAACGAACACGGCGCCACCGCGATCGAGTACACGCTGATCGCCTCGCTGATCGCCGTCGCCGCCATCACCGCGATGAAGACTGTCGGTGGCAAGGTCACCAACGTGCTGACGAATGTCGGCAACGCGATGACCTGATCGACCCGGTCGATCCGAGCGAAGGGCAGGCGGCGCACGTCGCCGCCCGCCCGTTTCGCCGGACCGCCACGGAGATGTCAGCCATGCGCCCCCTGTTCAATTTTGCCCTCGCGCTGGTGGGTGGATTGCTCGTCGTTCAGCTTACGGTGAGCACGCTGCGCGACCGCGCCGCCCGCAGACCCGCCGTCGTAATGGCGGCTCTCACGCCAGCCAACCAGATGCCGGCCTCCCGGATTCCGGGATCTATGTCGGCCATTCATCTTCCGGAGA
>CAWUOG010000619.1:0-2125 GCA_963923875.1 uncultured Alphaproteobacteria bacterium | reverse complement strand
GATTGCAGCCAGACATAGGCCGCGCCGATCAGCACCAGGAACGGCAGCGACCACATGACGGCGCGCACGAGCACGCGACCGTTGGCCCGCGGTACGCGCGGCGGCACCGCGATCCGCGGGGGCTGGGCAGGTTGGCCCTGAATTTCTCCATCCACACTATATATGTCCGCCTGCCGGCCCCGACCGTCAACACGGCCAGCGGCATGGCTGATCCACCAAGCGGCCCGGTATTGCGGGCAATACCAAGGGGTTAGCCTACCTGGACCGCGGGCCCGGAGGCCCGCGCTCCGAAGGACTCACCCCGGAACCTTCGCGCCTTCCTTGAAGAGCTTGTAGGTGATGGCGTCGTAGAGGGCATTGTAGGAGGCGTCGACGATGTTGGGCGAGACGCCGATGGTCGACCAGCGGCGTCCCTGGCCGTCGGCGCTTTCGATCATGACACGCGTGGTTGCCGCCGTGCCGCCGGCGCTGTCGAGGATTCGAACCTTGAAGTCGACCAGGCGCATGTCCTGCAGTTCAGGATAGACCGGGATCAGCGCCTTGCGCAGCGCCGCATCCAGCGCATTCACCGGGCCGTTGCCCTCGCCCACTTCCATCGCGCGCTTGCCGGCGACATCGAGCTTCACCGTGGCTTCGGACAGCGCGATCAGCTGACCGCGCGCGTTGACCCGGCGCTCGGCCAGCACGCGGAAGCTCTGCAGCGCGAAGTAGTCGGGCACGGTATGGAGCTCGTGTCGTGCCAGCAGCTCGAACGAGGCGTCGGCGCCGTCATAGGCGTAGCCCTCGGCCTCGCGCTCCTTGACGATCTCGAGCAGCCGCGAGACGCCCGGGTCCTTCGGGTCGACCTCGAGCCCGATCTGGCGGAAGCGCGCCATGATGTTGGAGCGGCCGGCCTGGTCGCTGACCACGATGATGCGCTGGTTGCCGACCGCTTCGGGGTCGACATGCTCGTAGGTCCTGGGGTCCTTCTCGACCGCCGACACGTGCAGGCCGCCCTTATGCGCGAAGGCGCGCGTACCGACATAGGCTGCGCTGCGGTTGGGCGTGACGTTCAGCCGGTCGTCGAGCAGCCGCGACAGATGCGTCAGCCGCTGCATCGCGCCAGGCTTCAGGCCGGTCTCGAAGCCCATCTTGAGCACGAGGTTCGGGATCAGCGCGATCATGTTGGCATTGCCGCAGCGCTCGCCGAGACCATTGATCGTGCCCTGCACCTGGCGGACCCCCGCACGCACGGCCGCCAGCGTGTTGGCAACGGCGTTCTCGGTGTCGTTGTGAGTGTGGATGCCGAGTTTGGTGCCCGGAAAGGTCTTCGTCACCTCCCCGACGATGCGCTCGATCTCGTGCGGCAGCGTTCCGCCGTTGGTGTCGCACAGCACCAGCCAGCGCGCACCGGCGCGCTCGGCGGACTTGAGACAGTCCAATGCGTAAGCCGGGTTGGCCTTGTAGCCGTCGAAGAAATGCTCGGCATCGAACATCACTTCCTCGACCTTGGTGCCGGCATAGGCGATCGAATCCTCGATCATGCCGAGATACTCGGTACGATCGATCTCGAGCGCCACGTCGACATGGAAGTCCCAGGTCTTGCCGACCATGCAGACGTTGCGCGCCTTGGTCTGCAGGATTGCCGACAGGCCGGGATCGTTGGCGGCCGAGCGACCGGCACGGCGAGTCATGCCGAAGGCCACGAACTTCGAGTTCCTGAACGCCGGCGGATCGGCGAAGAAGCGGTCGTCGGTCGGATTGGCGCCGGGCCATCCGCCTTCGATGTAGTCGATCCCCAGCAGGTCGAGCTCGCGTGCAATCGCGGCCTTGTCGGCGACCGAGAAATCGACACCCTGGGTCTGCGCGCCGTCACGCAAGGTGGTGTCGAAGAGATATAGACGGTTGGACGAGCTCATGACGGGTGCTTCTCAGGAAGCGCCCTTAATAGGGACCGGGCGGCCCGAGGGAAAGGACAACCTCGCCCTCGCCGCGCGAGGCAGCCCGAGACCGCCGCCTATTGCAGGTCGCGGATGCAGCCCTTGAACGCCGTGCTCACCGCCATCGTGCCCTGCAGGCCCATCACCCATTGCGGCAGGCCGCTATCGAAGCGGATGCGCAACTGGCTGCTGCTCTCGAATTCGTA
>CAWUOG010000618.1:0-2127 GCA_963923875.1 uncultured Alphaproteobacteria bacterium | reverse complement strand
TGCGGCGGTCAGCCTGATTGCGGTCGAAAACCTCGCGCAAAGACTTGCGCTGCGCCTCGTCGAGATTGAGATCGTGGGCGATCTGCTCCAGCGGCCCGCCGCCGGGCGGCGGTGGTGATGGCATCTGGTGGCCGAACGGCGGCGCCAGCCAACTGCGATAGACGAAGCCCGCCAGCACGAAGGCGTTCAGCAGCAGCGACAGCGCGAGCAGAAGCTGAATCAGACGGCCGCTCATCCTAAATTCCATCTGAACCGAAGAACGCCGTCAGCTCGTTGCTTCGCGTGACGCTGCCCGTCGTGGTCTGGTTGCTGGCGACGACATACTTCTGCTGTGCGTAGCTTTCGCCCAATCCGCCGCCCAGCAAAAAGCCGGCAACGGCAACGCCCAAGGCCAGCGTCGCCATGGCAGCGCGCGGCACGCCGAATACGGCGCCAGAGGTGAACAGGCGAGTGAGGAAGCCGCCACGCGGCGATCCTCTCTCAGCCTCGAAGCCGACCAGCGCCTGCGCGCGAACGGCAAGCCGCGGCGATGGCATGGGCAACGGCTTGCCGAGAATATCGGCCAGATCCAGCACGCCACGGAGCAGGACCGGATCGGCGCCGACCGCCGCTTCGATGCGCGCGGCCTTGCTCTCCGGCAGCCGGCCCTCGAGCCACGCCGCCAAATCCATGTCGGAAACCGCTACGTCCGACACGGCAACCGGCGCGACGGCGGGCGCGGCGACGCGCTGCCACAGCTCCTTGTCGCTCAATGGGTTACGGTCCGCATTCATGTCTGAACTCCTGCCTAGCTTACGCCATCGTGACGGGTTTCATCCCCGCCGATCAGCGGCTCCCGGAACCGATTCGGGCTCGACCTCACGGAAATGCTCCCGCAGTCGCAAAATTGCCTTGTGATGGGTACTTCGTACCGTCTGGGCATCGATTTTCAGCATTTGTGCAATCTCAGCCACATCGCGCTCCTCGTCATATAGGCATTTCAGGATCAGTGCCTGTCGTTCCGTGAGCAGGCCGGAGGGGATTTTCAGCTTCTCGACATGGCGATCCTCGACCGCCAAGGCGGTTTCGGGCACCTCGTCGATCGGCGACGTGGCCTGCCGCCGGCGTCGGGCATAGTCCACAGCCGTCGAACGTGACACGACCGCCAGCCAGGTCGAAAGCCCGGCACGGGCCGGATCGTAGGTTTTCAGCAGCCGGAACTGGTTGGCGCACAGACGCACATACACGTCCTGGGCGGCATCGACGATGTCCTCGTCGCTCAGCCGCCAAGTGGCCAAAGTCCGCCGCACCACGGCATTGATCAAGGGTGCGCTCGCCATGACAAAGGCGTCCCACGCCCGCTTGCTGCCGCCACCCCCCCGGTCAGAGACGAGCGCGGCCAGGTCGATCTGGCTCAGGTCGGTCACGCCGGCGTTTCGCTCGCTTTCCGGGTCATCTCACGTCCGCCCTGCAGTTTAACAGGGTTTGTGGCTAAATGAGGCCCCGCTACAGTCGCCCTGCTTTGATCACGGCGTGAGTGCGGGGAGTATCGATGAGCGAGTCGCTGACACGGCAACTGAAAATCACCAAGCAGGCGGTCCGCGGCAAAGGCGTGGTCGTCGCGCAGAACTGCGCCGCCGCCGAAGTCGGTGCCGCGATCCTGCGCAAAGGCGGCAACGCGATCGATGCCGCGGTCGCCACCGGCCTCGCCATCGGCACGGTCGAGCCGTGGATGAGCGGCATTGGCGGCGTCGGGTTCATGACGATCTGGAGCGCCAAGGAAAGGCGCGCGTACACGATCGACTATGGGCCGATCTCGGCAAAGAAGCTCGACGTCGCCAATTACAAGATCGTCGGCCCCGGCCCCGCCAATCCCTTCGCCTGGCCCGACATCGTCAACATGAACAACGAGGTCGGCTACCACTCGATCGCCGTGCCCGGCCAGGTCGCGGGCGTCGCCAAGGCGCTGGAGCGCTTCGGCACGCTCAAGTGGCAGGATGTGATTGCGCCGGCAGTGAAGCTCGCCGAGCGCGGCATGGAACTCGACTGGTACATGCAGGTGATGCTGGTGCGCGGCGCCGAGCACCTCGAGAAGTTCCCGGCCTCGAAGGCGGCCTACCTCTGCGACAATGGCCGCGTGCCCTCGCC
>CAWUOG010000617.1:0-2127 GCA_963923875.1 uncultured Alphaproteobacteria bacterium | reverse complement strand
TCTTGCCGATGGTGCTGCGCGGAAGCGAGTCCCGGAACTCCACCGCGACGATACGCTGCGTCTTGCTGAGCCGGTTGTTGGCCCAGTCCCGAACATGATCCTCGGTCGCCGACGCGCCGGCGCGCCGTACGCAGAGCGCCATCGGCGATTCGCCCCATTGCTCGCTCGGAATGCCGATCACCGCCACGTCGATCACGTCCGGGTGCTTCAGCAGCAGCACTTCGATGTCGGCAGCATAGACGTTGAAGCCCCCCGAAATGATCATGTCCTTCTTGCGATCGAGCAGGATGACGAAGCCGTCCTCGTCGATCCGCCCCATGTCTCCTGATTTGAAGTACAGACGGCCTTCCTTGTCGTACCAAAAGAGGTCGCGCGTCTTGTCGGACTGCTTGTAGTAGCCCTTCATCATGATCTGGGCGCGGCCCGCCAGCTCGCCGACCTCGCCCTGCGGCAGGACGTTGCCCTCCTCATCGAGCACGACGATCTCGCTACCCAGCCCCGGCCTGCCTACCGTATGGAGCTTGTCGGGAAACAGATTCGCTTCGAGCGTACACGAGCCGCCGCCCTCGGTGAGACCGTAGATCTCGATCAGCCGGCCTGGCCAGCGCTTCAGGCAGTCTGCCTTTATATGGGCACGCAGCGGCGCACTGGTCGACAGCTTGCACTTGAAGGACGTCAGGTCGTACTTGTCGAAATCAGGATGCGCCAGGATGCGCTGGTACTGCACCGGCACCAGCATCGCATGACTGACACGCTCGCGTTGAGCGGTCTCGAGGAACTTCACGACGTCCGACTTGGGCATCAAGATGGTCGTGCCGCCGATCCCGAGCGTCGCCAGCACGGCAACGAGCGTCGTATTCGAGTAGAGCGGCGTCGAGGCGAGTGAAATCGAGCCCGGGCTGTAGTCGAACACGGTGAAGCGTACCGCCAGCAGGTCGCGCATCACGTGGCTGTGCAGGATGCCCTTCGGCAGGCCAGTCGTCCCGGAACTGTAGATGATGTTGAAATCGTCACCCTGGGCCAGAGACACCTCGAAGGGCGCATCGCTCGCGGGCGACAGCCAGGCCTCGTAGTCGACCCAGCCCGAACGCCCGAAGTCATAGGCAATACGGCCGCCTGCGAGCAGTTTGCCGAGCCGGCCCTCGCAGGGTTCGACCAGCGCGCGATACTGGTTCGACAGGAACAGGGCCTTGGCGTCGCAGTCGTCGAGCATTTTCTCGAGCGCATCGGCTGCCGCCATGGTCGAGAGCGGCACAACGCAGGCGCCGGCCCGCAAGCCGCCCATGAAGGTCTCGAGATATTCGACCGAGTTGGCTGCGAGGATCGCGATCTTGTCGCCTTTGCCGATTCCCATTCCCGCCAGCGTCCGCGCCACCTTGTTGATGCGCTTGTCGAACTGGGCCCAGGTCAGCGTCTTGCCCTCGCACACCACTGCCCGCTGTTGCGGCATGGTCCGCGCATGGCGCGAGATGCGGATCGGGATCGAGACGAACTCGGGAAAATCGCTTTCTGTCGGCTGCGGCACCAGGGCCGCAGCCTGTGCCGTATCTGGTGACGCCATCACTACTTCTTCGGCTCGACCTTCTGCACCTCGCCGCCGGCCTTTTTCCAAGCCGACAAACCTCCCTCGAGATGAGCGACCGGAGTCAGGCCCATGTCCTGCGCCGTCTTGGTGGCTAGCGCCGAGCGCCAGGCGCCGGCACAGAAGAACACGAACTTGTTGCCGCTCTGGAAGTAATCCTTGGCATACGGGCTCTGCGGGTCGATCCACATCTCCAGCATCCCGCGCGTGACGTTGATTGCCCCCGGAATCGTGCCATCGCGCCACAGCTCGCGCGGATCGCGGATGTCGATGAAGGTCGTGCCCGGCTTGCCGACGAGCTTCATCGCCTCGGCCACCGAGACGGTCTCGATCTGGCTGTTGGCCTCGTCGACCATCTGCTGCACGGTCTTCTTGATCTGAAGCGGCATCGCTCGTCCTCCCTACGCGAGGCGCAACTCTAACGCTCCGGAACGTTCCGCGCGAGTTCGTCCAGCCACACGTCGGGGCTGCCGTCGGATGGTGCCCGCCAGTCGCCGCGCGGCGACAGCGAACCACCAGACGAAATCTTCGGTCCGTTGGGCAGT
>CAWUOG010000616.1:0-2136 GCA_963923875.1 uncultured Alphaproteobacteria bacterium | reverse complement strand
CCTCGCAGATAGCCTTGCCGACGGCAACGGCGGTGACAGTCTTACCGATGCTCGCACTGAGCAACAATGTGTTCAGGCCGATATTGGGCCGCGCAACGATATCAACGACATCGTTGCCTTCCAGAAGCGCGACGACCTTGATGCCATAGGCCTCGACAAGGCCCTTCGTGTCCTTGACGACGCGTGTCTCGGATGCCGTCGGCAGGCGCTGGCCGATAGGAGCACCGTTGCCGCTGGCCTTCGTTCGATAGTGCCAAGGCTGCCCCGTGCCCAGTAGCCATTCGTCGGGCATGAATGTTTTGTCGTCTTTTCTGGGCAGATATGAGTTGGGCAAAGTCGTTATTGTTTGCGCAGACGCCGATATCGCGGCGACGACGACGATCGCGGCTGAGGCCACAAGGGCGACGAAACGGTTGATGCGAGTCGTTGACGCGGCCTCTCTCTCACCGCGTGCCATCGTCCTACGTGTCATCGATCCTCTAGGCGCCATGCCTAAACTGGAGCCTCTGGCGAGGCGCAAATTCCCCGAGATTTTCAGAAGACATTCCGGAACGCGCTAGCCAGTCAGGCGACATCAAGAGCGGAAGTTGAATATCGCCGCGCGCCCGGACTTCCGAAATGACAGGGCATACGCCACATGACCTCGCGCCCGAAATTGTCTCACTTAAGAGGGACCATTCGGACCGGAACGGAAATGGTGCCCAGGGGCGGGATCGAACCACCGACACTGCGATTTTCAATCGCATGCTCTACCAACTGAGCTACCTGGGCGGCGCCGTTTCCGAGCGGGGGCGCTTATAGGATGGGCAGGCCGGGCTGTCTAGCCACCCTCTCCGCGGCCGGTCGGCTCCTCCTCGCCCGGTCCTTCGTCGGTCTCCACCCGATAGCCTTCCTTGAACCAGCGGCCGAGATCGATATCGGCACAGCGCTTGGAGCAGAACGGACGATACTTGAGTTCGGCCGCCTTGCGACAGATCGGGCATTTGGCCTCGATGCGCACAGCGCGCAGCGGCGGGGCGGAACGGTCGGTGGGCCTGTTCATTTTCGCAATCGTCGTACAGCCAGAATCCGCCGACAATTGTCGGCCGTCAATCGGCCGTCTTCAATCAGCCCCCTTCAATCGGCCAGTGGGCCGCCCTGCTCCAGCGCCTCGAGCTGGGCGGCCAGCGGGGCACCACGGCGGGCGCGGGTCAGTTCGAACAGGCCGAGCCGCGTGAAGCCGTAGAGCTGGGTCGGCACGGGATCGTCGCGCAAGGCCTCGGCGAGAGCGGCCTGGACCTTGTCGCGATCGTAGGCGCTGCGCATCGAGACGAAATCGATCACCACGGCGCCCGCGAGATTGCGCAGCCTGAGCTGCTGGGCGATCGAGGGCGCGGCCTCGAGATTGACCTCGACCGGACGGCGCGGCGAACGGCCCTGGCGGCCGCCGGCGCTGCCGCTGTCGACATCGATCGCCGTCAGCGTCTCGCCGGGCTCGAACAGGATCTCGACGCCGCTGGCCAGCGCGATGCGGTCGGCCAGCGCAGCGTCCATCTGCCCCGACACGTCGTCGATGTCGAACACCGGCATCGGCCCGTTGTGCCAACGCACGCGGATCTTCTCGCGGCAGCGGTCCATCTCGTCCTGCAGGCTGCGCGCCATGGTCCGGTCGTCGAGGATCACTTCTTCCAGCGCCGCGCCGTGGTCGCGCAGCGCCCGGGCGATCGGATCGCGCTCGCCCGGCATGCGCGCGGTGATGTCGGCGGGCGGCGGCGCATCCAGCGCATGCCGGCGCACGCGCTCCCACCGCTCCATGATCTGCGCGGCATCGGCCTCGAGGATCTCGCGGCTGGCACCTGCCGCCGCCGTGCGCAGCACGATGCCGCCTTCGAGCAGGTCGGCGACATGGCCCGCCAGCCGGTCGCGCTCGGACTCGCCCTCGATGCGGCGCGAGAACGACACGCCGCTTCCCATCGGGTGATAGACCAGGTAGCGGCCGGACAGCGCGATGTTCATGGTGAGACGCGGGCCCTTGTCGCTGTCCTCGTTCCCGGCACGGACCTGCACCAGGACCGGCGCGCCGAGCGGCGGCCACTCCTCGATGCCGGCACGATCGGCGGCGCGCAGGAATCCCGATTTGCCGAGCCCGATATCGAC
>CAWUOG010000615.1:0-2138 GCA_963923875.1 uncultured Alphaproteobacteria bacterium | reverse complement strand
ACGGCCAGCCCGTCGATCTCTGCCCGCTCGTGCAGTGCCAGTTCGCGGATCTCGAAGGGATACTTCGGCTCGATCGCCGTCGAACCGGAGAACATCGCCTCGCGCACGATTTGCAGGCGTTCCTTGAAACCCGGCGGGCCGGCGAGGGTGAGGGGCGTGGTACGCCTGCTGACCAGCTGGGCATCGAGCAGGAAGAACGGCAAGCCGCCGAAATGGTCGCCGTGCAGGTGTGTCACCAGAACGGTCGAGATCGCGTTGGGATCGACGCCCCATTTGCGGATCGCGACCATGGACGACGCGCCGCAATCGATCAGCACGTTGCCGCGGTTCGCACGCTCGAGATGGAAGCAGGTGTTGAACCGGCCGCCGCTGCCGAAGGCGTCGCCCGAGCCGAGAAACTGGAGGCGCATGTCGCTAGGGCGCCTGCTCCAGGCTTGAGACTTCGTTGGTGAGGGTGGTGCGGCGCATGTCGCGCACCTTGGTGTGATCGTAGCGCCGCGCGCGGTGCATGGTGACGCGATTGTCCCACATCACCAGATCATGAAGTTTCCAGACATGGGCGTAGACGAACTTGCGCTGCGTCGCATGCTCGGTGAGATCGCGCAGGAAGGCCCGCGCCTCCGGCACCGGCCATCCCTCGATACCGCCGGCGTGGCTCGCGAGAAAGAGCGACAGGCGGCCGGTGCGTGGATGCCTGCGCACCAGACGCTGGCGCACCGGCGCCCACTTCTTGCGCTCTTCGTCGGTGAAGTCGGTGAAGCCGAGGATTCCGCGAGAAAAGATCTGGCTGTGGCTGCAGATCATGTCGTGCACTTCGCGCTTGGTCTTGTCGTCGAGCGCATCGTAGGCCGCGCGCATGTCGGCGAATTCGGTGTTGCCGCCTTCCTCGGGAATAGTGCGCGCGGACAGCAGCGAATACTTGGCCGGCACCTCCTTGAAGGAGGAGTCGGAGTGCCAGAGCATGTTGCCGAGGCCGAACAGCCGGCGGCGGTCGTCGCGCGCCAGGATCTTGTTGTTCTTGTCGAGATTGGAGATGTCGTTCAACTCCATGCTCATCCGGCGGTCCTGGGGCGCGGCGATGTCGCCGGTCGCGGTCTCCAGCGGCCCGAGCGCCTTGCTGAACACGAGTTGCTGCTCGTCGTTGATCGGCTGGTCATGAAAGACCAGCATGCCGAAGCGATCCATGCCTTGATGGATCGCTTCGATGTCCTGCGGCGACAGGGGCTGGCGCAGGTCGACGCCAGACACGACACCCGCGAAGAAGGACCGGTTGACCGGATCGATGGGCTTGATGTCCATGATCGAACCTTAGCTCCAGGGGCCACCCGAGTCAGCGGCCGGCCCGCAGGCCGACCGCCGTGCGATTGCACTCACGCCGTCGGAAGTTTGTAGCTCTCGAAGTGCTTGCGCAGCGCGGTCTTGAGGATCTTGCCGGTGGCGCCGTGCGGGATCGCGTCGATGAATTGCACGTCGTCCGGCATCCACCACTTGGCGATCTTGCCGTCGAGGAACTTCAGCAGCTCTTCCTTGGTGACGCTGGCGTCGGGTCGCTTGACCACGATCAGCAGCGGCCGCTCGTCCCACTTCGGATGGGCGACGCCGATCACGGCGGCTTCGGCCACGCCGGGGCAGCCCATGGCGGCGTTCTCGAGATCGATCGAGCTGATCCATTCGCCGCCCGACTTGATCACGTCCTTGGAGCGGTCGGTGATGACGACCGAGCCGTCCTTCTCGATCTTGCAGACGTCGCCGGTCATGAACCAGTCGTCCTTGAGGAACTGACCCTGGCCGTCGCCCTTCATGTAGCCCTTCACGATCCACGGGCCGCGCACCACGAGGTTGCCCGAGACGCTGCCGTCGCTCGGCAGATCGTTGCCGGCGTCGTCGATGATCTTCATCTCGCAGCCGTACACCGGCCGGCCCGCCTTGGCGGTGATGGCGAAGCGCTCGGCGTCGGGCAGCTGCCGCTCGCCGCGATTGAACCGGGTGGTCGTGCCGAGCGGGCTCATCTCGGTCATGCCCCAGCCCTGCACCACCTCTGCGCCATGCTCCTTCCAGAAGCGCTCGATCATCGAGATCGGCACCGCCGAGCCGCCGATCAGCGTGCGCTTGACCGACGACATCTTGAGCTTGTTCTG
>CAWUOG010000614.1:0-2143 GCA_963923875.1 uncultured Alphaproteobacteria bacterium | reverse complement strand
GGCGAGCCGAGCAAGGACCTCTATCAGGCGCTCCGGGCCGCGGTGGCGCAGCGCGACGTCGTTGCCCGTTCGCCGTTGCCGACGCCGCCCAAGGACATCCCGGCGCCGCCACCGCCGGACACCAGCCGGGCTGAGGCCGCGAAGGGCGCGGCTGCAAAGGCCGAGGCGCCGAAAGCCGATCCTCCCAAGCCCGAACCGGTCGCGGTCGAGACCGCCAAGCCGCCGGCGCGGCTCGCACTGCCGCCGGCCGATCTGCCACCGCCGCCCGGCCTTGGCGATTTCGCGCGCGCGGCCCGGCCTGCTCCGGCTGCCGCGAGCACACCGCCCCCTGTCAGCGAGGCCGCCACCCCACTGGCCAATCCATCGGCCAATCCAGTCGCGCCTCCGGCGGCCAGTTCAACACCAGCCTCATCTGCCAGTGCGTCCATCCCCACGACTACGCCGACGGATCAGCCCACCCCGTCGCCGATCGATCCGCCGCGGCCGGCGGCTCCCCCGATCGACACCGCCAAGCCGCAGTCCGCGAGGATCGAGACAGCTCTGCCGCCGGTGCAGACAACGCCCCCGCAGGCCGTACCGAAGATCGATCTCGGCCGTCCCGAGCCGCCGCCTCCTCCGCCCACCACGGCCGACATCCAGCGCGCTGTGGCCAAGGCCGATCCCGATGCCTGGCCTGCCTCACGCGTCGACCAGATCAAGGCGGTGCAGCGCCTGCTGCAGGAACTCAAATTCTACTCGGGCGCCATCGATGGCCTGCCGGCCAACAACACGCGCAATGCGATCCGCGAATACGAGCGCCTGGCCGGTATCCCGCCGACCGGAGAGCCGACCCAGTCGCTGTTCGACTCCCTGAAAGAGATGCGCAAGCTGATGGCGCGCTGAGGGCTCAGGGCGAGGCGAACCGCCCGACATGGCGCCACCATGATGTCGGCAACGTCTGCGCCGCCGCCTGCGCCTGCGCGACATCGTCGAACAATGCAAAGCACGTGGCGCCACTGCCGCTCATGGCGCAATAGCGCACGGCGGGAGCACGTCCGAGGATCGCGAGCACCTCGCCCACGATCGGCTGCAGCGACACCGCGGCCTCGGTGAGATCGTTGCCGCGCGCGCCAAGTGCTGCAGCGAAATCGCCCAGCGAAGACCAGGCCTGCTCGACCGGCAGGGACCGCGAGAAGCTGGCCTGCCGGCGGGCAAAGACATCCTTCGTCGCGAGCGCCACGCCGGGATTGACGAGCAGCAACCCGCAGGACGGCAAGGTCGGCGCCGGGGCGAGCCTGTCGCCGATCCCGGATGCGACGGCCGTGCGCCCGGCGAGACACATCGGTACGTCGGCGCCCAGCGTGCCCGCGAGGTCGAACAGTCGCTCGTCCGGCATTGCCACTCGCCACAAGTCGATCAGGGCGCGCAGCGCCGCCGCGGCATCGGCCGAACCGCCGCCAAGGCCGGCCGCCACCGGGATGTTCTTGGTCAGCCGAAGGGCGGCATGCGGCGCCACACCCGCGCTGGCGGCGAGGGCTCGCGCCGCCTTCAGCACCAGATTGTCGGATTCCGCGGCAAGGCTGCCCGACTGCGGTCCGTCGACCGCCAGCGACAGCGTATCGGCCGGTGCCGCATCGAGCGTGTCGCCAAGATCGGCGAACGCGACCAGCGAATCGAGCAGATGATAGCCGTCGGCTCGCTTGCCGACGACTTTCAGCCAGAGATTGATCTTGGCGCGCGCGCGCGTCACCGGACGCTATTTCTTGTCGGCCGCCTTCTCATAGACGGTCGGCTTGTCGTTGGAGGCATTCAGCCCGTTCGCGAGCTTGTCGTTGAGGATCGGGATGCGGTCCTTGTCCGGTTTCTGGTTGAGCGCACGGTTCCATTCGAAGCGCGCCTCGCGCTTGCGGCCGACGTGCCAGTAGGCGTCGCCGAGATGCTCGACAATGGTGGCGTCGTCACCCTTCTGCTCGCTCGCCTTCTCGAGCCATTCGACCGCCTTGTCGAACTGGCCGAGCCGGTAATAGGCCCAGCCGACCGAGTCGGTGATCGCGCCGTCGTCGGGCCGAAGTTCGTTGGCCCGGTTCAGCATCTTCATGCCCTCGTCGAGATGCATGCCCTGGTCGATCCAGCTGTAGCCGAGATAGTTCAGCACGTAGGGCTG
>CAWUOG010000613.1:0-2148 GCA_963923875.1 uncultured Alphaproteobacteria bacterium | reverse complement strand
CCACGCCCTCTTCGATATCCCGCAGCTTGCCGAGATCCTCCATGAAGGTGGTTTCAGAGCCCACCGACTTGCGCGGACGGTTCGGCACCACCTGCCGCTCGTCGTGACCGCGCGCGATGGCATGGTAGTAGGCACCCGAGCTGCCGAAATACTGTTGCAGGAATTCGAGCGACTGTGCCTTGAGATCCGCACCGGTATGGATGCCCAGACGGTTCATCTTTGCGGCGGTCTTGGGCCCCACGCCATGGAAGCGGCCAACCGCGAGGGCCTCGACGAAAGTGGGTCCCTTTTCCGGTGGGATCACGGTTTGCCCGTCAGGCTTGCGATAGTCCGATGCCAGCTTGGCCAGGAACTTGTTGTACGAAACGCCGGCCGAGGCGGTGAGGCCCGTGGTCTCGAAGATGCGGGCCCGGATCTCGCGTGCGATCGCCGAGGCCAGCGGGATGTGCTTCAGGTTGGTCGTGACGTCGAGATAGGCCTCGTCGAGCGACAGCGGTTCGACCAACGGCGTGTACTCGAGGAAGATTTCGCGGATTTGCCTGGAAGCTTCCTTGTAGGCGTCAAAGCGTGGCTTCACGAATACCAGATCGGGGCACATGCGTTTGGCCGTTACCGACGGCATGGCCGAACGCACGCCGAATTTTCGCGCTTCGTAGCTCGCCGCCATCACGACGCCGCGTTGGCGACCGCCGACGGCGACGGGCAGGCCGCGCAGAGCAGGATCGTCGCGCTGCTCGACCGACGCGTAGAAGGCGTCCATGTCGACATGAATGATCTTGCGGATGGGTTCGTCCGCCATATTCCAAGACTATCGCCTGTGCTCGGCGACGGGGAGTGGCAGGACTAGAAAGGCCACCACCAGCGCCGCTGCCTGCCTGGTGCGGCATTCGAAGAGCCGGCAGTCGCCGGCGCGACGGACGCCGCCACAGGGCTCGACGCAGGTGGCGCCACTACTGGAGCCGACGAGGTCGCCGTGGCAGGCGGCGTCTGGGTCTGCTTGACGCCCGGAATGTAGACGGGCGGCGGCAACTGCGTATTCTGCCAGCCGCCGCCCAAGGCCGTAATCAGCGTGGCGCTGGCGGTGAAGCGGCTCAATCGTACGTTCAACATGGTCTGCTCGGACGATAGAGCCGCAGTCTGGGTCTGGATCACCGTCGTGTAGGGCACGGTGCCGGCACGATACTGATTGAGCGACAGTCGCTCGGCCTCGCGCGCAGCCGTGACAGCGGCGCGCTGCACGGCTTCCTGCTGGAGGAGCACGCGCTGCTGGGCCAACGAATCCTCGACCTGCTGGAAGGCGGTGATCACGGTCTGGCGGTACGTGGCGACGGCCTGGTCGTAACTGGCGCGCGCACTATCGACCTGCGCGGCACGGCCGCCACCGTCGACCAGGGTGCCGGCGAGCTGCGGACCTACCGACCATACGGCCGAATTGATCTGAAACAGGGTCGAAATCAGGGTGCTGACGAAGTTGATGCTCGCGTTCAACGTGATGTCGGGAAAGTAGGCCGCCTGGGCGACCCCGATCTGGGCGTTTGCCGACGCCATTTGCCGTTCGGCGGCAGCGATATCGGGCCGCCGCTCGAGCAACGCGGACGGAACACCGCCATCGATCGTCGGCACTTCCGGCGGCAGGGGCGCCGTCGCGACGCTGATTTCAGCCGGGGTCTTTCCGACGAGAGCGGCAATCGCATGCTCGTACTGGGCACGAGTAACGCCTTCGGCCACAAGTTGCGCACGCGTCTGCTCGTAAAGTGTCTGCGCCTGGGTGAGGTCGACTCGTGACGCGACGCCGGCATTCACCTGGTTTTGCACGATCTGCATCGAGCGGGCATAGGCCGCGACCGATGCCTCGAGCAGACGCCGACGCTGGTCGGAAACACGCAGAGAGAAGTAGTTGGTCACCAGACTGGACTGTGCCGACAGGCGCGCCGCGGCGAGGTCCGCAGCGCTTGCCTGGGCGGCCGCGGAGTTGCTCTCGATGCTGCGCCGGATACGGCCCCAGACGTCGATTTCCCAGGTAAGCGTACCGCCGGAGGCGTACTGACCGACCGAGTTTCCGGCAGCCGCGGTCTGCAGGCCCGCCGTGCTGCGGCTGCCGCTGGAGCTGTTCTGGTTGACCGCGCCGGTATAGCCGATGGTCGGATA
>CAWUOG010000612.1:0-2150 GCA_963923875.1 uncultured Alphaproteobacteria bacterium | reverse complement strand
CCGACGACTTCTACGAGGCCTACCGGCGCCGGCCCGACTTCATCCAGACCTACATCTTTCCCGGCGGCATGCTGCTGACCCGCCAACGCATCGCCGAACAGTGCCGCAAGGCAGGCCTGAAGATCGCGGAGCTTTACAGTTTCGGCCTGGATTACGCCCACACGCTCGAAACCTGGCTCGGCCGGTTCGACGGCGTCGCCCGCGAGGTTCGTGAACTTGGCTTTGACGAGCGGTTCCGCCGTATGTGGCGCTACTACCTGGCCTATTGTGCCGCAGGCTTCTCGACCCGCCGTACAGACGTTTTGCAGGCGCACTTCCGGCATATATAACCGTCAGCAATGACAGCCGCCGAACAAGGCGGACCGCACAGGAAGGCTCTTAGGGTGAACGCAGCAACCAACGGACACGGCAAAACCGCGTCCGCAAAAGTGAGTTTTGGCCGGCTGGTCGCCTATTCGACCCTGCAGCTTCCGCTTGCCATGGCCGCATTGCCAGTCGTGCTCAATGTCAGCCACTTCTACGGCGGCGTCCTGAAGCTCTCGCTCGAGATCATGGGGCCGATCTTCATCATCGCCCGCATCGTCGACGCCATTCAGGACCCGGTGATCGGCCTGCTGAGCGATCGCTTCACCCGCCGCGGCAATCGTGGTCGCCTGCTGTTCGTCGGCCTGATGACGCCAATCCTCGCCGCGGGCTTCTACATGATCTTCGATCCCCCCGACGCCTGGTTCGGCAACCAGACACTGATGGCTGTCTGGCTGATGGCGGCCTTGCTGCTGGTCCATCTGGGATACTCGGGCGTGTCGATCAGCTATCACGCCCACGGCGCGGAGCTGACGGACGACTACAACGAGCGCACCAAGGTCACAGTGGGCCGCGAGGTCTTCGGCATGCTGGGCTTCGCTGTCGCGGTCGTACTGCCCACCATTCTGACCTCGCGCCAATTATTTGGCGACATCCAGGGCTACGCCGTACTCGGCCTGCTGTTCCTGCCCATCATCATCGCGTTCAGCGCACCGACCCTGTTCTTTGCAGGTCCGTCGGTCCATCCGCCAGTCGTGCACAAGGGCAATCCGCTGCTCGCTTTCTTCGCGCCACTGAAAAACCGCCTGTTCCGCCGCCTGCTGCTGGTCTTCGTCGTCAACGGCGCGGCGCTGGGCGTGGCTGTCACAGTGATGCTGTTCTACGTCGAGCATGTGCTCACCGGCACCAAGACGCAGGCTGGCCTGATCCTGCTGGTCTACTTCTTCGCCGGAGCCGCCAGCGTACCAATGTGGCTCTTGCTCTCGCGCAGGCTTGGCAAGGCTGCGGCGTGGTTTGTCGGCATGGTCCTGACGGTGGTCGCCATGGCCGCCGCCCTCATGGTGGGGCCGGGAGACTTCCCGCTCTTCCTTGCCATATCGGTGGTCACCGGCATCGGCCTCGGCGCCGACTACGGCCTGCCGCCGTCGATCCTCGCTGACGTGATCAACTCGGAGGAAGGCGGCGATACCCAGGGCAAGACCGGCACGTATTTCGGCCTGTGGGCGCTCTCCACCAAGCTCGCTACCGCAATCGGCGCGGCGCTCTCGCTGCCCGTCGTCGCGTGGCTCGGCTTCAATCCGGAGAAGAACCAATACAGCACGTCGGCCTTGATCATCGTCTATATCGGCCTGCCGGTGGCCATCAAGATCATCGCCGCCCTGCTGATCTGGTTCGTTCGCATCGAGGCGAGCCGCGGCGCCGTACGCGAGGCGTTCGGGCGCTAGGTCTTGGGCGGGCGCGCGCCCTCGGCCTAGGCCACGAACGACAGCGTCTGCCGGTCGCGCTGGCCGAAGTCGCGTCGCACGCCCCAGCAGCTTTGCGCCAACGTGCTGTAAACGTTGCGGAAGTCGACCGTGTGGCGGAGATCGCCGTCGGCCAGGTCGGTGAGCGACGGGTAGACGCCGTGCAGACCACCTCTCACTTTGCCGCCCATCACGAAATGCGGCGCCGAGGTGCCGTGGTCGGTGCCACCCGAGGCGTTCTGCTTGGCGCGGCGGCCGAACTCGGAATACGTCATGACAACGACGTCGTTCCACAGATCGGCCGCGATCAGGTTCCTGCGCAGGATCGAGAGGTTGGTCGCCAGCGCCGCGAGCAGCCGCTCGTGCACCGGCACCTGGCCTGCA
>CAWUOG010000611.1:0-2159 GCA_963923875.1 uncultured Alphaproteobacteria bacterium | reverse complement strand
GCGCCGCCACCTACCCGCGCAGCGAGCACAATTTCCCGCTGCAGCTCGACGGCCGGCTGAAGCGCTCGATCACTCTGGACCTCAAGAATGAGGCGGCGCGTCCGATCATCGAGAAGCTGATCCGGCAAGCCGATGTCATGATCGTGAACTTCCCCCCTCCGGTCCGCGAACGCCTGCGCCTGCGCTGGGAAGATGTCGAGCCGATCAATCCGCGCCTCGTCTACTGCTCGCTCACCGGCTACGGCGAGAGTGGGCCGGACCGCGATCGGCCCGGTTTCGACATCACGGCCTATTTTGGCCGTTCCGGCATTCTCGATGCAGCGCGTTACGAGGGTGCGCCACCTGCCATCTCGCTGCCGGCGCAGGGGGATCGCGCCACGGCGATGACGCTTGTGGCGGCGATCCTGCTCGGCCTGCGCCGCCGCGACCGGACCGGAAAAGGCGGCTGGGTCGGCACATCGCTCTATGCCAACGGCGCGTGGGCCAACGGCACGACGTTGGCGGGCCTCGCGATCGGCGGCGAACTCGTGCCCCGCGAACCGCCCGACCGCCCGCGCAACGCGCTGGCCAATCTCTATCGCACCCGGGACGAACGCTGGCTGCAGTTGCTGATCGTGCGCGACGACCGGATGTGGCCGGCATTCTGCGCCGCCCTGGGCGCACCGGAACTCGAGAAGGATTCGCGCTTCAGCGACCGTGAGGAACGCAAGCGCCGCGCCCGCGAGCTTCATGCCATCCTGGCGCCGATCTTCGCCTCGAAGACCTATGCTGAATGGGCGAAGGCTCTGGCCGCCGTCGGCATCCCGTTCGGCGTGATCGAACGGGTGGCCGACGTGGTGCGCGACGAGCAGGCCGAGCATGCCGGCATCTTCGCCGAAACGAGCAATCCCGACGTGCCGCGCACGATGAACAACCCGATCCGGCTGGGCTTCGCCAAGCCGCGCGTGTCGGGACTACCGGCCGCCGTCGGCCAGCATTCCGAGGAAATCCTGCGCGAACTCGGCCACAGCGAGAGCGAGATTGCCGCCCTCAAGAAGGCGGGTGTGCTGGGTTAGCGATCCTCGACCGCCGCGTATTTGTTTCGCGACCGGTCGGCAATCTCCTGGATCAGCTTCTTGGTGAGTGCGCGTCCGAACGCTTCATGACCCTCGGCAACGACGGTGAACGAACCCGGGCCCCCGATGATGTTGTCCTGAAAATACTTCTCGAGACCACCCGGCGGATTGGTGTGCTCCGGGCGAAACGATTCCGACAGCGGCGTCAGGATCACCAGAGCGTTGATCGTAATGCCTTTTGCGAGAGCCTCGTCGCGAGCCTCGGTGACCGAACGACCGGAATTGTTGTTGCCGTCGCCGGAGACGTCGATGACGCGTCGCTCCGAGGTGAACGGCGCGCGCTCAAGCTGGCGCACCGAATAGTCGATTGCACCGCTGATCGAGGTGCTGCCGGCGAACGACCTCGGCACTTCCACGAGCCGGCCGCCGAAGTTCTTCGCGTCGGCGGCACTCGCGATCACCGTCCAGTCGACGATGACACTCTGCATGCCGACCGTCGCCCATTCGACGAAGCATATGGCGATCCGACGATTGGGGCCGGAGGTCATGGCCCGCACGACGTCCGGATGGGCGATGGCAGCGGCGGCGCCCTCGCGCTGAAGCTTGAACTTGGGCTCTGTCACGCTGCGCGAGACGTCGGCGGCGAGTACCAGCAGCATGTCGACGGGTTCGGCGGCTCGTGCCGCTGGCGGGCCAAAAACCAACACCAGGCTCAGCAGCGCAAGCACGCTTTTCATCGACGCCTCCGTCACTCGGCCGAACCATACATTACATTTGGCAGCCAGACCCCAACGTCAGACAATTCCACCATGGCTACCCGCTTCAAGACCTACGGCGATTTCTGGCCGTTCTACCTCGGCGAGCATGCACGGCCCGCTACCCGGGCCGTACACTATGTCGGCACCCTGGCCTCGGCCGCGGTGCTGATCTGGGCCCTCGCTGCCCAGCACTGGTGGTGGCTTCTGACCGTGCCGTTCTTCGGCTACGGGCCAGCCTGGTTCGGCCACTTCTTCATCGAGAGGAACAAGCCCGCGACGTTCGAGGCGCCCTTCTGGTCCTTGATCAGCGACTATCGCATGTGCGGCCTGTTCCTGACCGGCCGGC
>CAWUOG010000610.1:0-2160 GCA_963923875.1 uncultured Alphaproteobacteria bacterium | reverse complement strand
GCGAGCATCGGTAAGACTGTCACCGCCGTTGCCGTCGGCAAGGCTATCTGCGAGGGCAGGTTGCAGCTCGACACGAGGGCGGATGCCGTTGTGCCGTTGCTGCGTGGCAGAGATCTCGGCACGGCCACACTTCGGCAATTGATGCAGATGTCCTCAGGCGCAACGGAACCGCCGCCGCGAGATGCAACAGGTATTACCCGCGACGAAGTAGACAGGTATGTTCAAGGCGACGGGAGCCTGGAGGCTCTCATTGCCAGTCCTCGTCTCAGTACGGCTCAAGGAAGCGGAGGACGGAAAAATCGGCCAGGCGAGCGCTTCAGCTACAAGTCCGTCGATCCGTTCACTGTGGCCGAGATGCTGCAATATGCATCGCAAATGCCCGCGGCGCGTTGGGTGGACAGCAAGCTCCTCGCCGACATACCCATCGATAATCAGGCGATCCTCGTCACAAACCAGCGTGGCGACTTCGTCGGAGCCGAAGGCGGGATCCGGATGTCGCTTCAGGACTGGATTCGGTTCGCTGCCTACGTTCAGAAGCAGCGAACCCTGGACGGCTGCTTCGGCGGCTATCTGAAAGAGTTGAGCCGGACCCAGATCAAGATCCCGATGATTGATGGCATTAACGGGTACTTCAGCGGCTATGGTTTCTTCACGTGGACCGAGAACACTCTGGTCAGAAATTCTTTCTGGGCTGTCGGCTATGGTGGACAACGTATCGGCTGGAGTACCGACCCGGCCAATCGCCGAATGTTCCTTATGTTCAGCAATTCCGCCGACAAGGACATGAATTCGATCTACCCCGTAGCCGATCGCTGGATCAACGGCCGGCAATAGCCGAGCCGGCCGGCGCCTGACTGTCAGTACTTGCGTCGGGATTTGGTGCAGTGCGCCAGACCGGAGCCGGTATCGTCGCCTGGCAGTATCTAGTAACCGGATTCAGCATTTGAATAATCCCGTATCGTTCGGTCGCCGAAGGGTGCTGAAAGCGGCAGCATTCCTTCCCGTTGCCCTCGCGACAACTGGTGGGCGAGCCGAAGCCGATCCCTGGGGGGCGTCAAAAGGCTATCCCTCAGGCTGGGGGCCGCCTGGCCAAGCGCCGCGCTGGGAAGCTTATGCGGAATACCGCGTTGGAAATTTCACCGGCGGTTATGAAGCGATGTTCCGCCATCGCATCATCGATGCGCAATCGATGGCGCCGCCGCTGACGATGTCGCCGCGCTCGATCCACTACTCTTGGGATGGTCGGCGGAAGTCGGTGGACGATTACCTGGCCGCCTCCCCGGTATACGGATTGCTGATCGCGCGGAAGGGTGAAGTTTTTTTCGAGCGTTACCGCATGGACCGGCAGCCGGGCATGCGCTTTCAGAGTTGGTCGATGGCAAAGAGCGTGACATCCCTGTTGGTCGGGATTGCGCTCGACAAGGGACTTATCCGTTCAATCGACGACACACCGGGGGAGTATGTGGCCTCATTGCGCGGAACGCTGCATGGCGGCATTCCCATGCGCTATCTCATGAATATGTGTAGCGGGGTCGAAGTGCAGCATGAGCGAGACGCTGTGCGCATCGATGTACCCGCGCTGCTCGGTCTGCCGGCAACCCGCACCAAAGGGACCGATGTGGAGAAGGTGGTGCGCGAATGGAGCGCTGTGCGGGAGGCTCCAGGTAGGCGCTTCAACTATACGGAGCTCTGTCCTCTGACGATGGGCATGGTGATACGTGCCGTGAGTGGACGGAGCCTGGCAGAGTTCGCAACCCAGCACCTGTGGTCGCCGATCGGCGCCGAGGCGCAGGCTACGTGGCTGACTGACTCGCTCGGCAAGGAATTCAATTGCGTGGGTTTCGCGGCCACACTGCGGGATTGGGCACGTCTTGCGCAAATGATCGCGCAGCGCGGCAACATGGCTGGACGGTCGGTCGTGAGTGCATCCTGGATCGACGAATGTGCGTCGCATGGGCCCAAGGATCGGGCGGCGGCCTTTGGGGTGATGCGGTCCGATATGGGCTATCGAAATTTCTTCTGGTTGCCACGTGCCGATGGCCGGTGGCTCATGATGAACGGCGCACACGGTCAGCGAGTATTGATTGATCGCCGTAGCCAGACAGTACTGGTGCAGACCGCCGTCAGCCAGGAAGGCCGCTCTCAGGAGGAGCTTCTCGC
>CAWUOG010000609.1:0-2161 GCA_963923875.1 uncultured Alphaproteobacteria bacterium | reverse complement strand
CCCAGCAGTTCGACGTCGAAGATCAGCGTCGCGTTGGGCGGAATCACTCCGCCGGCGCCACGCGCGCCATAGCCGAGCTGCGGCGGAATGATCAGGGTCCGCTTGCCGCCGACCTTCATGGTGGCCACGCCCTCGTCCCAGCCGGCGATCACCTGCTTCATGCCGATGGGAAACTCGAAGGGCTGTCCGCGATCGACGGACGAATCGAACTTCTTGCCCTTCTTGCCGCCTTCATAGAGCCAGCCGGTGTAGTGCATCACACAGGTCTGGCCGCTCCGGGGGTTGGGGCCCGTGCCGACTTTGGTGTCGATGATCTGCAGGCCGGTCATGGACGTCATGGTATTTCCCTGGGGTTGTGCGGCAGCCGGAACGGCGGCGGCAAGAGTTGCGGTCGAGATCAGGACACGGCGTGTCACGGGCATTTGGCTTTTCCTTACTGGGATCGCGTGCCGTGTGTATCACATCGCCGTCATGCCGCCGTCCACGAACAGCAGCGCGCCGGTGACATAGGACGCATCGTCGGAGGCCAGGAACAGGATCGCCGCGGCGACCTCCTCGGCCCGTCCCGGGCGTTTCAGCATCGTCCCTTTCGCGGCGCTGGCGTTGTACTGCGCCACGGTCTCGCCGGCCGCCGCGATGCGTCGCTCATGGAACGGCGTGAAGATCGGACCGGGGCCCACGGCATTCACGCGAATGCCCTCCGGCGAGTGGTCGGCGGCGAGCGCCCGCGTCAGGCCCGCGATCGCGGCCTTGGTGGTGTCGTATTGAAGGTTGCCGCCGCCTGCGACGACGGAGCGGACTGAGGCCACGTTCACGATCGCCCCGATCCCGTCTCCCTTGGCCTTGTTGCGGCGCATGAGCGGAACCGCCGCCTTGGCACAGAAGGCGTAGCTCATCAGGTTGATGTTGAGGATCTCGTTCCAGCTGGCCGCGCTCGCCTCGTCGATCTTCTCGTATTTGCGGATGCCGGCGTTGTTGACGAGGATGTCGAGGCGCCCGAACTTTTCCGCCGCGCCCTTGACGAAGGCCAGGCACGCAGCCTCGGTCCCGACGTCCGCCTGGGTGAACGCCACCTTGGCGCCGGCGGCCGCGAGTTCGGCCGCCACGCGCTGCCCGCGCTCGCCGTCGCGATCGCAGAATGCCACCTGCGCCCCCTCGGCGACGAAACGCCGGACCGTCGCCTCCCCGATCCCGGAGGCTCCGCCCGTCACTGCCGCTACCTTGCCGTCGAGCCTGCCCATGTCCGTCCCCCGTTCATTTCACTTCCAGCACGCCGCGCACAATACAGGGCATTTCCACACGGATGCACTGCGCAGTTGGGACGGCCGATCCAGCCCCGCCGGGACTGCGTACCAACGGCGATGCCTCGAATGAAATCGAAGTCGGACCTGCCTCAGAAAGTCTGTGCGGCCTGCTCACGCCCGTTCGCCTGGCGGCGCAAATGGGCACGGGACTGGGACAACGTGAAGTTCTGCTCCGACCGATGCCGGACGGCCGGCAAGCGGCGATCGAATGGCCTCAGGGCCGACCGATGACCACATTGCGGCCTGTCTTCGGAGACCAGCTGTCGCACGACCTGCCGTCCCTCGCCGAAATCGATGCCGCACGTGACGTCGTGCTCATGATGGAGGTCGCCGACGAGACGACCTATGTGCCGCATCACAAGCAGAAGCTGGTGCTCGTCCTTTCGGCGATGCGCCATTTCGCGGCCGAACTTCGGCGGCGCGGCCTGACGGTCGACTACGTCGAACTGGAGTCTCCCGGCAATACCGGCAGCTTCACGGAAGAAGTCGTCCGCGCGACAAGGCGGCATGGCGCCGGGCGCATCGTGGTCACGGAGCCGGGCGAATGGCGCGTCCAGGCCATGATCGACTCCTGGCCGCAGCGGCTGGGACGACCGGTCGAAACGAGGGTCGACAGTCGATTTTTCTCCGACCGCGCCGGTTTTGCGACGTGGGCCACGAACCGGAAAGTCTGGCGCATGGAGCATTTCTATCGCGAGATGCGCCGGGCGCACGGCATCCTGGTCGAGGATGGAAAGCCGGTTGGCGGCACGTGGAACTTCGACGCGGCAAACCGGAAGCGCCTGCCGGCGGCACAGGCCCTCCCGCCGAGACGGAGGTTTCCTCCCGACGAGATTACCCGCAGCGTCATGGCCCTG
>CAWUOG010000608.1:0-2161 GCA_963923875.1 uncultured Alphaproteobacteria bacterium | reverse complement strand
ATGGACTTTGCCATCCTGGCGATGGAACCGCTGATCAACCAGATCGCAAAGTGGCACTACATGTATGGCGGTCACATGGTTGCGCCACTTACCGTGCGCATGATCGTCGGTCGGGGATGGGGGCAGGGCCCTCAGCACTCGCAGGCGCTTCAGTCCTGGTACGCGCATATTCCCGGCTTGAAGGTTGTGATGCCAACCACGGCGCATGATGTCAAAGGCATGCTCATCGCGGCGGCAGAGGACGATGCGCCGGTGATCATCGTCGAGCATCGTTGGCTCTATGGCATCAAAGGCTACGTCCCGGAAAAAATGTACAGGGTGCCGCTAGACCAAGCGGCTGTCGTCCGGAAGGGCAACCATGTGACGCTGGCTGCGACGTCCTACATGACTCTGGAGGCGCTCAGAGCCGCCGATATGCTAAGCGAGATCGGAATCGAAGCCGAGGTGATCGACCTGCGGACTCTGACCCCGATTGACAAGGGTACGCTCGGCCAGTCGATCAAGCGTACTGGACATCTGGTCGTTTGCGACATTGGCCATTCGGCGTACGGCGTGTGCGCCGAAGTCGTTGCGGCCGTCACTGAAACCTCCTTCGGCGACCTCAAATCGGCGCCACGCCGGATCGGACTGCCGCCTGTGCCGACCCCGACCACTCCGGCGCTGGCCGAGCACTACTACCCACGCGCCAGCGACATTGCCCGCGACGCCGCCGAGATGCTTGGGGCTGCCGACAGGCTTCCGCCGCAGCGGCCAAATACCCAGCGGTGGAGCGACGTGCCGGATCCGTCGTTTACCGGCCCGTATTGAGGCCTGGGCACGCCGTCCCGATGCGGGCAATCGTTGTCGGCATGGACGGATTCATCGGCCGCGCACTGGCCATCGAACTCGTCCGGCAAGGGCATCGCGCCTTCGGGACCACGCGGAGACGCGAAGGCATCGTCCCGGGCAAGATTGCCTACCTCGACCTCGTTGGCGGGCCCTGGCAAGTCGAACCGATGAGTGCAGACGTGGGCTTCATCTGTGCGGCGATGACGAACATGGCCGAATGCCGTCGTTCGCCCGAGCAGGCCCGCCTCGCCAACACGGTCGGGCCTGTCAACGTCGCGCGCGCCATGCTGGAGAAGGGAATCAGGCCGATTTTCCTGTCGACCAATGCCGTGTTCGATTGCCGAGAACCGCTGATGGCGATCGACCGCCCGAAAAATCCCTCGAGCCTGTACGGCGCACTGAAAGCCGAGGCGGAAGACGCCATTCTGCGGGTCTCATCGACGGCGGTCGTGGTGAGGCTGACGAAGGTGCTTGCCGCTTCCGCACTCCTGTCCGGGTGGTGGCGAGCATTGAACGCCGGCCGGCCGATCGACGCCGCGCAAGACCATCGGATGGCCCCTATCAGCTGCGAGCACGCCGTTACCTCGCTGATCGCGATTGCCGCCCGCGCGACCGGTGGGGTTTATCAGCTGTCAGCGTCGTCGGACGTAAGCTATGTCGATTTGGCCCATCGAATGGCCGAGAAAGCCGGCAGAGGGCGGCAACTCGTTTTGGCCAAAGCCGCCACGGACCTTGGCATACCGGCCAACGAGGTGATGCATTTCACGTCCATGGATGCGCGGCGTGCCAGCGAGCTGACGGGAATTGCGACGCCGGGCCCGTTCATTGCAATCGATCAGACGATCGAGGGGCTGGTCGCGGGCTAGCGGACGATTTGGCGCGATACCATGAACGCTTCGGCGGCGGCGAGGCCGACCGAAAAGCCGCGTGATCGAGCAAGACTGCCAACGCCATCATACGATCGGCTGTGCGGCGGGGCTCTCATCTCGGCAGCATAACACTGCAGTGCCGCGAGCTTCTTCTCGAGAGTTGCCGAGATATCGACGAAGCGGTTCGGCTGGAATGGTGACGGCGAGGAGGGAGCCCAGTCGGTGCTCGACAAGACCTCGTAGGCGTAAATCGCGGCAATTGGGAGACCGGGTACTGGCCGTGCTGCCGTCACAGCGGCGCGATAGGTCACCTGATGGTCGATGTTGAGGTTGCCGCCATGTGGCACGTACATCTCGGAGGGACGAATTTCGGCAATCGTTCGTTCAACAGCGGCTACCACGTCGAGCAATGCCATCGTGTCGCCCCGGTTTTCGGCAAAGCCGGCGTATCGTGGCGCGGCTCC
>CAWUOG010000607.1:0-2169 GCA_963923875.1 uncultured Alphaproteobacteria bacterium | reverse complement strand
ATGTAGGTCTGGATGAAGTCGGGCCGGCGCCGGTAGGCCTCGTAGAAGTCGTCGGCGATGACAATCGCCTGAACCAGCGCCGAACCGCCCGGGGCAACATGCTTCTTCAGGGTGGCGAAGTAATCGGGCCAGTAGCGTTCGCCAACAGCTTCGACCATTTCGATCGACACGATATGGTCATATTGGCCTTCGATGTCGCGATAGTCTCGGAACTGCAGATCGACTTGGTCGGCGAGACCTGCGTGCTCCAGGCGGGCCCGGGCGAATTCGAGTTGCTCCTTTGAGATCGTGACGGCGGTCACCCTCATGCCGCGGCGGGCAGCGGTTTCAGCAAATCCGCCCCAGCCGCAACCAATCTCCAGGATGCTGTCGCCCTGCCGCGCCCCGATCTGCTCGAGGATGCGCTCGTATTTGTCAGTCTGTGCAGACTCCAGCGGCTTTGACTTCTCCGTGCCGAACAGGGCTGAAGAATAGGTCATCGTGCGGTCGAGCCACAGGCTGTAGAACTTGTTCCCGAGATCGTAATGGGCGTGAATGTTGCGCTTTGAACCCGATCGGGAATTGTCGTGCCAGCGATGCAGGAGTCTGAGCACCAGATTGTGCAGGGAGTTGGTGTGGGCCACCGAGCCCAAGGCCTTCTCATTTTCGGCGAGCAGGGCAATCAGGGCGGCCAGGTTTGGAGAATCGCAGTAGCCGTCCATGTAGGCCTCGGCGAAGCCGATATCGCCGTCGAGCAATACCTTCCGGAAGAATCGCGGGTCGGTGACGTCCAATCGTACCTGTGGCCCGGCTCCCTTGCTTCCGAAGACGTGCTCGGTCCCGTCCGGCATTCGCAATGTGAGGCAGCCGACCGACAACCGGGTAAGTGCTTTCAGAACGAAGCGGGCAGCGAAGAGCATCGGGTGGTTGGCATTCGGTCAGCGGGTCACGAACCGGGCCGGCGGCTCGGGCTTGGAGTGAAATTTCACCCGCTTGCGCCAGAGTTTCAAGGCCTGCCAGTGAATTCGCGCGACAACCCCGAATGTCATCATGGGGTTGCCGAGGAAGCGCCGCAGCACGGCCCGATCGGCTAGAGCCTCGCGGCGGCCCCCGACTGAAGTCGCCAGCATCAGTCCCTCGGCGTCGTGGTAGTTCACGTCGACGTGAACGCGCTCAGGCTCGCTGCGGAAACGGAAGCGATAGGCACCCTCGACCGGCAGGAATGGCGAGACGTGGAAGACTTTGCGACCATCTAGCCATTCATCTGGCTGAAGCGCGCGCCGGTCAGCATGATGCACGAGATAGCAATGGCTCTCGCCGAAGGTGTTGTTGACCTCGCACAACACGGCACGCAGGGCGCCGGCCCTGTCGCGGCAGAACCAGAAGCTCACCGGATTGAAAACGTAACCCAGCATGCGCGGTAGGGTCATGAGCTCGACCCTGCCATCGCAGACTTCTGCCAGGCCGTGCTCATCGAGAAGTGCGCGCAGCCAGAGTTGCAGGTCCGATCCGTCGCGGGCTCCATGATCGGCGCGATGGAAGGCAATCAATCCCGGCCGATCGACTTTCAGCCAGCGTCCGGCAGCGCTCGTCAGTTCGTGCAGGCCGAGATTTAGATAGGCGACCCGGTAGCGGAAAGCGTTGGCGCGCGGCCTGAGTCGCCGGTGCACCACGACGGCATCCACGATCGAGTGCGATTCGCGGATCATGAGGTCGCCGGTACGGGAAGTGGCGGCAGCAGGGTGTCGTTGCCGGCAGTCGCGGCTGCCGGTCGCGGCGCCATGCCAATGCGACGATGTTCCGCCGGGCGCTGCCATGGACGCTCGACTCCCAACTGCTCGGCGACGTCGAGCCCGGCGGCGAGCGCATCCTCGTGAAAGCCGTAGCCGCAATAGCTGCCGCAGAAATAGGTACCCTGAACGCCCTGAAGCTGAGCCAGCTCACGCTGGGCTCGTATCGCGGCGGAGTCGAACATCGGATGCTCGAACGTGTGACGGCAGTGGACGGTACCGGGATCGGGCGCGCGGTCCGGATTGACCGACACGAAGAACTGCCGGGCTTTTGGCAGATTCTGCAGACGGTTCATCCAATAGGTCACACTGACATTGGACTGTGTGGCGGCGCTGTTCGCAACATAGTTCCAGCTCGCCCACACCTTCTGCCGTCGCGGCATCAGGCTCGCGTCGCTGT
>CAWUOG010000606.1:0-2169 GCA_963923875.1 uncultured Alphaproteobacteria bacterium | reverse complement strand
TGCCGGCTGTGGGATCTCCGCACCAACGAGAAGCTCGACAAGGACCGCTTCCGCCGCGACCTCGGCAAGGTCGAGGAGGCCTACCAGGAGGTCGCGCGGCGGCTGGGAATTTTGATCGATCAGGGTCCGGGCGACGTCCGCGGGCCCACGACACTGCAATAGGAAATCCTCCAGCAAGAGGCGAGACGAAAGCCCCCATGAAAGCCAGAGTCCACGTAACCCTCAAGAACGGCGTGCTCGACCCTCAGGGCAAGGCCATCGGACATTCCCTCAACCGCCTGGGCTTCCCCGAAGTCGGCGACGTCCGCCAGGGCAAGTTCATCGAGCTGGAACTCGACGAGACCGACAAGGCGCGTGCCAAGGCCCGGCTCGAGGAGATGTGCAAGAAGCTGCTGGCCAACACGGTGATCGAGAACTTCTCGATCGAGCTGGTTTGATGAAAGCCGCGGTCCTCGTCTTCCCCGGCTCCAACCGCGAAGGCGATGTCGCGCAGGCGATCGAACTGGTCACCGGCCGCCGGCCCGAGATGGTGTGGCACGGCGACGGCAGCTTCGCGAAGACCGACCTGATCGTGGTGCCCGGTGGCTTCTCCTATGGCGACTACCTGCGCTGCGGCGCCATGGCGGCTCAGTCGCCGGTAATGGCCGAGGTAAAGAAGCGCGCCGCACAGGGCGTGCCCGTGCTGGGCATCTGCAACGGCTTCCAGATCATCACCGAAGCCGGCCTGCTGCCAGGGACGCTGATGCGCAACTCGCACCTGAAGTTCGTCTGCGCCGACGTTCATCTCAAGGTCGAGACCAGCCAGAGCCTGTTCACCAACCGCTACCAGGAAGGCCAGGTGATCCGGGTCCCGGTGGCGCACGCCGAGGGCAACTATTTCGCCGATGCCGATACGCTGAAGAAGCTCGAAGACCGCGGCCAGGTCGCCTTCCGCTACTGCGCGCCGGACGGCACTGTCGATGGAACGGGGAATCCGAACGGATCGATCCACAACATCGCCGGCGTCTTCAACGAGACCAAGACTGTGATGGGCCTGATGCCGCATCCGGAGAACGCCACCGAGCCGCTGTTCGGCGGCACCGACGGCCGCGGCCTGTTCGAAGGCCTGGTCGATGCGCTTTCGTGAAGGCCCTTTCGTGAGTGAGTTGACGTGACAATCGCCGTCGAGAAGAACCCGCCCGTCAGGCTGCCCAACGAGCCGACGATCACCCCGCAGATCGTCGCCGAGCACGGCTTGGCGCCGGACGAATACGAGCGCCTGCTCAAGATCATGGGCCGCACGCCGACCATGGTGGAACTCGGCATCTTCTCGGCCATGTGGAGCGAGCACTGCTCGTACAAGTCCTCGAAGGTCTGGTTGAAGAAGCTGCCGACCAAGGCGCCTTGGGTGATCCAGGGTCCGGGCGAGAATGCCGGCGTGATCGATATCGGCGACGACCAGGCGGCCATCTTCAAGATGGAGAGCCACAATCACCCCTCCTACATCGAGCCCTACCAGGGTGCGGCGACCGGGGTCGGCGGCATCCTGCGCGACGTCTTCACCATGGGCGCCCGCCCGATCGCCAACCTGAACGCGCTGCGATTCGGCGATCCGAGCCATCCGAAGACGCGACACCTGGTGTCCGGCGTCGTCGCGGGCATCGGTGGCTACGGCAACTGCATGGGCATCCCGACGGTCGGCGGCGAGACCAATTTCCACGCCGCCTACAATGGCAACATCTTGGTCAATGCCATGACGGTGGGCATCGCCAGGACCGACAAGATTTTCTATTCGGCGGCGGCGGGCCTCGGCAATCCGATGGTCTATGTCGGCTCCAAGACCGGGCGCGACGGCATCCACGGCGCCACCATGTCGTCGACCGAGTTCAACGAGGACAGCGAGAGCAAGCGGCCGACGGTTCAGGTCGGCGACCCGTTCGTCGAGAAGCTGCTGCTCGAAGCCTGTCTCGAACTGATGGCGACCGACGCCATCGTCGCCATCCAGGACATGGGCGCCGCCGGCCTGACCTCTTCGTCGTTCGAGATGGCAGCCAAGGGCGGACTCGGTCTGGAAATGGCGCTCGACAAGGTGCCGATGCGCGAAGACGGCATGAATCCCTACGAGCTCATGCTCTCCGAGAGCCAGGAGCGCATGCTGATCGTGTTGAAGCCCGGCCGCGAGGAGCAGGC
>CAWUOG010000605.1:0-2175 GCA_963923875.1 uncultured Alphaproteobacteria bacterium | reverse complement strand
GACATCATCGCGCTCACGCCTTCCTGCGCATTGATGCTGAAGTTCGAATGGCCGCTGATCCTGGGCAAGGACCCGGCGATCGAGCGGCTGGCGCGCGCCACGTTCGACATCTCCGAGTACGTGGTCGACATCGCCAAGAAGGAAGGGCTGGCGCCCGGGCTCGAGACGATCGACGGCGGCGTCAGCCTGCACCTCGCCTGCCATGCGCGGGCGCAGAACATGGGCCCCAAGGCCGCCGAAATGCTGCGCCTCGCTCCCAAGACCCGCGTCGCCGTGATCGAGCGCTGCAGCGGCCACGGCGGCATCTGGGGGGCGCGCACGGAAAACTTTGATATCGCGGTCAAGGTCGGCAAGCCGGCGGCACAGGCCGCGCTCAAGAACGATACGTCCTATGTGGCGTCGGAATGCCCGCTCGCCGCCGAACATCTTCTGCAGGTCATGGAAATGACCGCCGGCGACGCGCCACCCAAGCCCAAGCGGGCCGATCATCCGATCGAGATCCTGGCCCGCGCTTACGGGCTTGTCTCGGGGGAATAGAGGAGCCGCCATGACGAGCACGCCACGCAAGATCGAGACTTCGTCCGTCCTGCCGCTCCCCGACTACGCCAAGGTGCGGGCGGAGCGGCGCAAGCAGATGGCGGAGTTCAAGAAGAACCGCCGGCTCGAGGTCGGGCCGTTCGCCACGTTCTACTTCGAATCGTACGAGACGATGCTGCATCAGGTGCACGAGATGCTGTTCATCGAGAAGGGCGGCGCGGCGCAGATTCCCGATGAGCTCGCGGCCTACAATCCGCTGATCCCGCAGGGCAGCGAGCTGGTCGCCACGGTGATGTTCGAGATCGACGATCCCATCCGGCGCACCCGCGTGCTCGCTACATTGGGTGGCGTCGAGCACAAGGCGTTCATTCGGGTCGGCGGCGAGACGATCCGCAGCGTTGCCGAGGACGACCAGGAGCGCACGCGCGAGGACGGCAAGGCCTCCTCCGTGCAGTTCATGCGCTTTCCCTTCACCGCCCAGCAGGTCGCCGCCTTCAAGTCGGGGGTGGGCGATGTGATCGTGGGCTTCGACCACGCCAACTATGGCCACATGGCGGTGATGCCGCCCGCCGTGCGCACGGCGCTGGCGCGGGACTTCTCCTGACCGAAGTCGCCTGATCAGCGCTTTGCGGTGATCGGCTGGGTGAAGGTCGCCCGGTCGCCGGGGAATTCGGCGGGCAGCGGTGGGTAGGGTGCCGCTGTCTTGATCGCTTCGAGCATGCCGCGGTCGAGGGCAATGACGCCGCTCGATTGTGTCACCACCACATCCAGCAAGCGCCCGTCGCGGGCGATCGTGAACTTCAGCACTACTGTGCCGCCTTCGTTCTTGTCGCGCAGGTTCGGAAGGTATTGCGAGAATTTGCGAATCACCGCCCAGGCGTATTCGTCCAACGCCCGGCTGCGCGCATTCGCCTCCGCCGGATTGACCATGGTGTTCGAGGGATTGTGCGCCGCCTGCGGGGCGTCCGGGTGCGAATGGCTCGATAAGGGCGAGGGCTGCAATTGCTGGCGCTGTTGCGGTGGGGCAGGCGTCGGGCGAGGCGCCGGACGGGCAATCTCCTGAGGCGGCGGCGGTGGCGCGATGCGCACGAAGTCTTGCATGCTGAGCGGAGCCGGCGGTGGCGCGACCTGCGGGAGTTCCTTTTCGACCGATTCGAGCTGGGGCCTGGGCGGCGAAGCGGCCTCCTGCGGTTCGGGCGGCTTGGCCGTGGGTTCGCTCGGCTTTTCTGCTGTCTTGGACTCCGGAGTCGGCATGCCGAGTGGCACGTTGGAGCCGGACGCCTGCGGCTGGGCCTTCGGGGCGGAAGGGGGGGGAGATGAAGGCGCCGGCGGCAGAGGCTGCGCGGCGGCAGCTTCAGCCGGCTTTTGAGGTTCGGGGACCGCTGGCGTCGGCGGTGGCGTCGGTGCCTGCTGGTTGGGGCTCTCAATCGTGACTTCGATGGGGGGCGCCGCCTCGCCTTCGGAAAGCTTGAGCGGCGACACCAGATAGAGCGCCAGGGCCACGGCAGCATGCAGCAGCAAGGCCATGCCGGCCGCGGGCGGCGACATGTGCTCGAAGCGGAGATAGGTGGTGCTGACGGCGTGGACCACGACGGCTCTTTCTACGTCGCAGGAAGCAAAGCGGCCAGCGGCGGATTG
>CAWUOG010000604.1:0-2185 GCA_963923875.1 uncultured Alphaproteobacteria bacterium | reverse complement strand
CCGCGGTGATCACGCCGACCTTCAGCGTGTTCCAGATCGACAGCATGGTCAGCGGGTTGTCGAAGACCGCATTGAAATGCCACCAGCCGTACTGCTTCATGTCGAACAGCGCCTCGAAGTCCTTGAAGAACAGGAACTTGCGGAAGGCGGCGATGGTCAGCGCCAGGGTCGGCAGGATGACCACGACGAAGAGATAGGTGAGAGCCAGCCCGAAGGTGAACCAGCGCCAGCGGCCGAGATTGAGGGCGCGCGGGCGGAAGGCCTTGCCGGCGACGGTGGCGTAGCTCTTGCCCGACAGCACGCGCTGCTGCGCCCAGACGAAAACCGCGGTGACGAGCATCAGCAGGATCGCGACCGCCGCCGCGGTGTTGTAGAGCGGCGGGCTCCAGGCGGTGAGCTTGAAGATGTAGGTCGTCAGCACGTTGATGTTGGCGGGCGCGCCGAGCGCCGCCGGGATGCCGTAGATGCCGAGCATCACCACGAAGGACAGCAGGCTGCCGGCCAGGATCGCCGGCGCGATCAGCGGGAAGGTCACGGTGAACAGCGTCGTGAAGGCCGACGCGCCGGAGACTTCCGAGGCTTCCTCGAGGCTCGGGTCCATGTTGCGCAGCGCCGAGGCGGTGAACATGTAGACGTAAGGCGCGTAGTAGATGCCGAACACCAGGATCAGGCCGGACATCGAGTAGAAGTCGAAGCGGAAGTCGATGTTCATCCACTTCAGGAAGGTGTTGAGCAGTCCGGTCTTGGGCGAGCCCAGGATGCCCCAGGCGACGCCGGCGACCAGCGGCGGCACGAACAGCGGGATCATCGAGGCGCCGGCGATGAAGCCGCGCAGCGGCGTGTTGGTGCGCACCACGATCCAGGAAAAGAAGAGTCCGATCACCACGGCGAGAATGGTGCCGCCGCCACAGGCCGCGAGGGCGTTGTAGAAGGCGAGGTGGACATTCTCGTTCACCAGCACGGCGCCGAAATGCTCGAGCGACGGCTTGAACTTGCCGAAGCCGTCGACGATCGGGTTCGAATCGCTGAGCGCGCCGAACACCAGCATCGTCAGCGGATAGAGGACGAGGAAGGCGAGCAGCAGCAGCAGCGCCGTCACCCAGACAGGTGCAGCCCAGCGGCGCGGCACGGCGGCCCCGTCGCTCGATGCCGGCAAGGCGGCAGCACTTGTCGCCGTCAACGCTTACTCCTCCCACACCCGCCGCTGTGTCGCGGCTTCATTCCCTCTGCACCGTAGCCCATGGCGATTTCGGGCGCTACGCTTTGGTTATGAAGCTCAAGCACCATGATCGCTACCGCTATGTCCCCTTGCGTGGGCGCCCGAACTACAGGTGGCCGGGGGAAAAAGGCCTGGCGGTCTATTTCGCCCTGAACCTGGAGCACTTTTCCTTCGGTGAGGGGCTGGGCGCGGAGCTGGCGCCGGGCGGACCGCAGCCGGACGTGCTGAACTTCGCCTGGCGCGACTACGGCAACCGGGTCGGCGCCTGGTACCTGCACGATGCGTTCGATTCGCTCAATCTGCCCATGGCGGCGCTCGTCAACAGCCACATGTACGCCTATGCGCCGGAACTGCTTGCCGCCCATCGGACTCGCGGCGACGAAATCGTCGGCCATGGGCGGACCAATGCCGAGCGGCAGAGCGCGCTCGACGAGGCGGGCGAGCGGGCGCTGATCGCGGAGGCGACGAAGGTGCTGGCGGAGGCCGAGGGCAAGGCGCCGCAGGGCTGGCTCGGACCGTGGATCGCGCAGAGCCCGGTCACGCCCGACCTGCTGGCCGAGGCGGGATATTCCTATCTGCTCGACTGGTGCATGGACGACCAGCCGATCTGGTTTTCCTGTCGGGGCGGGCGGCGGATTCTCGCGGTGCCCTATCCGCAGGAGCTGAACGACATCCCCGCGATTGCCGCGCGCAAGGAAAATGCCTCGGACTTCGCCGACATGATCGTCGACCAGTTCGAGGAGATGCTCGAGCTGTCGCAGACGCGGCCGCTGGTGATGGGCGTGGCGCTGCACGCCTACATCGTCGGCCAGCCGCACCGCCTGCGGCACCTCAAGCGTGCGCTGAAGCACATTGCCCGCAAGCGCAGCGACATCTGGATGACCACGCCCGGCGCCATCGCGCGGCACTGCGCGGGGTTACCGGCGGGTATTGTTCCTTAGTCCGTCGTCTCGACCGAAGCCGCGC
>CAWUOG010000603.1:0-2186 GCA_963923875.1 uncultured Alphaproteobacteria bacterium | reverse complement strand
CGGCCCGCCGCTGCCGATGTTCACGCCGGCCTGAGTGCCTGGCTAGGCGACGGCGTAGATGTAGCGGTCGGGCCGCAGGATCGCGGCCCGAAGGCCACGTTCGGCAAGCCAGGCGGCTCCGACGCCGTCCAGTCTCACGGCATCCGGCTTCCGAGACGACAGGAGTGCCGCCTCTCCGACGATCGCGAAGTTCAGGCCAATGGCATCGTCCATCAGCCGGCCATCGGCAAGGCGCGGCTGCGGGAAGATCGTGCCGAGCGGGGGCGCGCCAACTGCGCCAACCTCCAGGCCGAGCTGCGGCTGGGGGAAGTCGAACATCTCGGCACCCGCGGCAAAGCGCCGGTCGCGTTCGGCGGCCCTGGCTGGATCGGTCTCCTGCAGGATTCCGCCCAGTTTCACCGCGAGTTCGATGAAGGCCTGGGCGTGCGGCCGCCGTTCGCGTTCATAAGTGTCGAGCAGAGAGTCGTCCGCCCGTCCGCGCAGCACGTCATCGAGCTTCCAGGCGAGGTTGCTGGCGTCGCGCATGCCCGCGCACATGCCTTGGCCCAGGAAGGGTGGTGTCTGATGGCAGGCGTCGCCGGCCAGAAGCAGCCGCTCCTTGCGCCAACCCTGCTGAACGACCGAATGAAAGGTGTAGACGGCCGAGCGCTCCAGCACGGCGTCGTCCGGACCGACCCAGCGCGCAATTATCGGCCAGAAGATCTCCGGATCGGTGAGCCGGTCCGGAGCGTCACCCGGCATCAGCATGATTTCCCAGCGCCGGCGCCGGCCGCCGACATTGACCACCGTCATGGGCCGGGCGGGATCGCAGAGTTGGACCGTGTATTCGGGCAAGGCCTTCACGCGAGGGCTGTCGGGGTCGCATAGCAGGTCGACCACAAGCCAGGGCTGGTGCAGGCCGAGATCGAGACGTGTGCTGCCAATCGCCTGCCGCACCAGCGAGCGCGCGCCGTCGCAGCCCACGACGTAGCGCGCCTCGAGTTCATCGACCGATTGGACATCCCGGCCAAGCTGCACGTCGACATTTGCGAAACGCCCGACGCCATCCCTCAGGATTTTCTCGAGCTCGGGCTGATGAAAGTACCAGTTGCCCGCCCAGCCGTGCGGTCCCGGTCCGTCGATGCCGCGCCGGATCAGCAATGTCTGGCCGTCGGCGTTGACGAAATGCATGCCCTTGGAGGAGGTGCGTGCGGCGGTGGCGATTTGATCGGCCAGTCCCACCGACTGGAAGATGCGCATGACTTCGCCGTCGAAATGCACGGCACGCGGCAGCGCATAGATCTCGCGCTCGCGCTCGAACACGCCGACCCTGAGGCCGGCCTGCCCGAGCAGATTGGCGAGCAGCGCGCCAACCGGGCCGTAGCCCAGAATGGCGACGTCCAACATGAAGCGAGGATACTACGAGTGAAGCATCTCCCACACCCGTTTGGGTGTGGCCGGCATGTTGATGTGCCTGCCGCCCAGCGCGTCGACCAGTGCGTTCATGACCGAGGGCAATGAACCGGCGCAGCCTGCCTCACCGCAGCCCTTGGCGCCCAACAGGTTGGTCTTGGCCGGCACGGAGTGATAGCCGATTGCGAAGGACGGCACGTCGGCGGCGCGGGGCAGGGCGTAGTCGGTGAACGAGCCGGTCAGCGGCTGGCCTTCCTCCGAATAGACGACGTGCTCGAAGAACGCCTGGCCGATGCCCTGCACCACGCCGCCGTGGCTCTGGCCCTCGACCAGCAGCGGATTGATGACCGTGCCGAAGTCGTTGACCATCGTGTACTTCACGACCTCGGCCCAGCCGGTGTCGGGATCGACTTCGACTTCGGCGACGTGCGCGCCGTTGGGGTAGGCCGAAGGTGCGGCCTCGTGCACGTGGCTGACGTCGAGGGAGTCGGGGACCCCCTCGGGCAGCTTCATGCCCCCGCGCAGCTTCTCGGCGAGTTCCATGATGCCGACGCCGCGGTCGGTGCCGACGATGGTGAATCGTCCGGCGCGGAATTCGATGTCCGCTGCCGAGGCTTCGAGCGCCACGCCCGCAATCTGCTTGCCCTTGTCGATCACCTTGTCGGAGGCTTCGACGATCGCCGCCCCCGACGCCATGATCGACTTGCTGCCGCCGGTGCCGCCTCCGGCGATCAACAGGTCGCTGTCGCCCTGGATCAGCTTGATCCTGTCGAACGGGATGCCGAGCTTGCTGC
>CAWUOG010000602.1:0-2188 GCA_963923875.1 uncultured Alphaproteobacteria bacterium | reverse complement strand
CAACTTGCGGATGGTCTGGCCCAGATGTATCGCTGGTACTGCAACGACAAGATGAACGCGGCGGCATGATGGAAGAGCGTACGAACAGTCCTGCGGCCCGCCTCTTTCGATCGATGTTCCTGATCCGCCGGGTCGAAGAAGAGATCATCCGTCTTTATCCTTCGGACAAGATCAAGAGCCCCGTCCATCTCAGCATTGGCCAGGAGGCGGTGGCCGCAGCAGTTTGCGACCACCTCGATAAGGACGACGTGCTGTTCGGTACCTATCGCGGCCATGCGCTGTATCTTGCGAAGGGCGGCCACGTACCGCGCATGATGGCCGAACTCTACGGCAAGGTGGACGGTTGCGCCCGCGGCAAAGCGGGCTCGATGCATTTGGTCGACCCCGAAGTGAACATGATGGGCACCTCGGCCGTTGTTGCGACCGGTATTTCCAACGCGGTCGGGGCGGCCCTGGCGCTGAAGATGCAGAAGTCGAAAGCGATCGTGGTCTGCTTCTTCGGTGAGGGGGCGACCGACGAAGGCGCTTGGCACGAGAGCATGAACTTCGCGTCGCTCAAGAAGCTGCCAATACTGTTCGTCTGCGAGAACAATTTCTACGCGATCTACAGCCACGTGAAGGATCGCCTCGCCGGCCCTGGCCTGCTTGCGCGCAGCCGCGCCTACGGCATCGAGGCCGAGCGCCTCGAGGACCACGAGCCTCTGAAGTTGCACGAGAGGGCCGGAGCGGCGATTGCGGCGGTGCGAAGCGGCGAGGGGCCGAGGTTCATCGAGTGCATGACCTATCGTTGGCGCGATCATGTCGGTCCGGGCGAGGACCGCGTGCACAAGTACCGCCCTGACGCTGAGCTCGACGGCAAGATCGAGAACGACAACCTGAAGATCGTTGGCGAACTGCTAGCGCCCGGATTGCGCCAGGCCATCGAAGCCGAGGAGGAGAAGCGGGTGGCTGACGCGATCGCCTTTGCCGAAGCAAGCCGGTTTCCCGAGGACAGGGAGGTGTATGACCATGTCTTCGCCAGCTAGCTCGCGCACCCTGACATACGGCGAGGCAGTCTTTGAAGCGACGCGCTCGGAGATGGCGCGCGATCCGAAGGTGTTCGTCATGGGCCAGGGCGTCGACGATGCGCGTGGCATGTTTGGCACCACCCTCGGCCTGCACAAAGAATTCGGGGCCGAGCGCAATTTCGACGTGCCGCTGGCCGAGGATGCCATGACCGGCATCGGCATTGGCGCGGCCCTGATGGGCATGCGGCCGATCCAGGTGCATCAGCGCATGGATTTTGTGCTGCTCTGCATGAACCAGATCGTGAACATGGCGGCCAAGATGAGCTACATGTTCTCCGGCGCCCACAAGGTGCCGTTGGTGATCCGCGCCATCATCGGCCGCAGTTGGGGGCAGGGTGCCCAGCACAGCCAGGCTTTCCATTCGTACTTCATGCACATCCCCGGCCTACGCGTCGTGGCACCGACCACGCCTCATGACGCCAAGGGCTGCCTGATCGCGGCTATTCGCGACGACAATCCGGTGATCATGATCGAGCACCGCATGTTACACAACGTGAAGGGTGTGGTGCCGGCGGAGAGTTACGAGATCCCCTACGGCAAGGCGCGCATCCTGAGTCCGGGCAAGGATGTCACCATCGTTGGCATCAGTCACATGGCGCTGGAATGCGTTCGTGCGAAGCATCTGCTCGAGACGGCGAACGTCGACGCTGAGGTGATCGACCCCGTATCCCTCTCGCCGCTCGATATTGAGACCATCTCGAAGTCCGTCGAGCGTACCGGAAGGTTGCTCGTGGTCGACACCGGCTGGCTGAGCTGCGGTGCCTCTTCGGAGATCCTTTCGGAAGTTTTCGAGCGGATCGGGCAGCGTCGGCCGTTTGTCGCCAAGCGGCTGGGCTACCTGCCGACGCCATGCCCAACCACGAAGATCCTGGAAAATCTCTACTATCCGTCGCCACAGTCGATTTCGCAGGCCGCCTATCAGCTGGTCCGTGGCGCGGAGGCGTCGGCCTGGCTGCCCGGCAAGGTCGACAGCAGCGAGGTCGCCGAGTTTCGCGGTCCGTTCTAAGGTTGAATATCGCTTTTGCCGAGGGGTTGATGGCCAACAAAGAAGCGCTCCGCGACGCCGTGTTCAAGGCGGTCGAGGCCTACTGCGCCGCTGATTTCGGCTACTCGTTCGATCC
>CAWUOG010000601.1:0-2189 GCA_963923875.1 uncultured Alphaproteobacteria bacterium | reverse complement strand
CTCAAGACCACCCCGCAGCAAAAGGTCACGACCGAAGGATCAGGCGACAACGTGCAGTACGTCATCGAGCCGGCAAACCCGCAGGTCATCTACGTTCCGGCCTATAACCCGTCCTGGGTATACGGGCCGTGGCCCTATCCTGCCTATCCGCCAGTCTACTATCCGCTGGCCGGCGCGATGATGAGCGGGTTTTTCTGGGGTCTCGGCTTCGCCGCGGGCGCCGCCATGTTCAGCAGCTGGAACTGGGGACGCGGCAACGCTTACGTCAACGTGAACGTCAACCAGGCCCAGAACATCGACAACAACTTCAATCGCAACACCATCAACGCCAACGGGCAATGGCAGCACAATCCGGCGCACCGCGGCGGCGTACCCTACCGCGATCCGGCGACGCGTACGCGCTTCAACCAGGCGGCGCGGCCCGACGCGGCGCAACGCGAGCAGTTCCGCGGCCGTCTGGAAAGCACTCCGACCGATCGCCAGTATGCAGGTAATCGCAGCCCCTCTGCCGGCCAACGCCAGGAGTGGAATCGCGGCAACGAGCGGCCATCGGCCTGGAGCGGAGCGGACCGCGGCCAGTCGGCCAATCGCGAGTCCGAGCGCGGATACCAACAGATGGATCGCGCCGCATCGCATCCGAATTACCAGCAGCGCAGCTGGGGCGGCGGCGGTGGATTTCACGGAGGACGGCGATGAACACGACCATTCGAGCCTGCGCCGTCACGATTGCCCTGTCATTCGGCTGGCTGCTGACGCCGGCTACCACCTCGGCGCAGACCGCGTCCGCGCCGGCCGCCGCCCAAGCGTCGACCCAGCGCACCTTCCCGACCGCCGACGCGGCAGCCGATACGCTGACGCAAGCCTTGCGCGGCAACGACGACAAGACGATCGCCGCCATCCTCGGCGGCAGCTGGCGGGACTTCGTCCCTGGCAGCCAGGCGGAGGAAGATCGCCAGCGCGCCAGCTTCCTCAAGTCCTGGGACGAAGAGCACAAGATCGTGACCACGGGCGACAAGGCCGTGGTCCAGGTCGGCAAGTCGAGCTTCGCGATGCCAATCCCGCTGGTCAAGGAAGCCTCCGGCTGGCGCTTTGATGTCGCTGCCGGCCACAAGGCAATCCAGGCCCTTTACATTGGTCGCAACGAGTTGCATGCCGTGCAGACGCTGCTCGCCATCGGCGATGCCGAGCGCGACTACGCAGCACAGGATCCCATGAAGACCGGATCGCCGGTTTATGCCCGGCGATTGCTGAGTTCGCCGGGGCTCAAGGACGGGCTGTATTGGCCCGCCGGCCCTGGCCAGCCGCAGAGCCCGCTCGGCGCGCTGGTCGCGCACGCACAACCCGACGTCAAGGAAGGCGGCGGCTACTACGGCTACCACTTCCGCCTGCTCTATGGTCAGGGACCGGACGCTCCGGGTGGCGCCTACTCCTACCTCGTCAACGGCCGCATGATCGGTGGCTACGCTGCGATCGCCTGGCCCGTGAGCTACGGCGATACCGGCGTGATGACCTTCATCGTGAGTTTCAGCGGTCAGGTCTACGAGCAGGACCTCGGCCCCGACACGGCGCAGCGCGCGGGCAACATCGCCGTCTTCAATCCCGACTCGAAGTGGCAAAAGTCGGACATGACGCCGCCCTGAATCGAGTGCGCAGAGCGTGCGCCTCCGCTGTTCCTCACGGCTGCCGTAACAGCGTTCCCGACCAGATGCATCCGATGTTGTTCTCGCGGATGGTGAAGGCGCCAGTCGACGGGCTGAACGTGTAGCGCATGCGCTCAGGCCCCAGCTCCTCCATCGTGCCGTAGAGGCCGGAGCCTTTCGAATCGAAGCGAAGCCTGATGCCGCCCGGCGCAGTGTACTCGACGCTGTTGCCGCTGATCGTGACCGTATGCTCGCGCTCGATCTGCTCATCCATGTCGCGACAGGCAACCATATTGTTCGGATTCTCGGCGAGCCGTCCGCGGAACACCTGGTCGGCGGCCGATGCTCCGGCCGGGAACATTGCGATCGTGAGAAGGATTGCTTTCGCTTTCATGGTCTGACCTCGAAGGGATAGACGACTTTCCAATCACGCTTCATGTCGACGACGGTCCAGTTGCGCCGAACCGCCTCATCCCACGCCTTATCGAGCCGGCCCACCGGAGATTGCCGGTCGTAGGCATATTCGCGCTCGGCATCGGTGTGGTGCAC
>CAWUOG010000600.1:0-2192 GCA_963923875.1 uncultured Alphaproteobacteria bacterium | reverse complement strand
TTTGCCGTGTTCATGGCCGTCACCGTTGGCGCCTCGGCGGTCGAGGGCCGCGATCGTCCCTGGCTGTGGTTGGCGACGGCGACCTCGCCTGCGGCGGTGCACGTCGTGCTGTCGGGGCAGGGCACGTTCCTCAATGTGGCGCTGATGTACGGTGGCCTGCGCCTGCTCGAGCGCGCGCCGGTGGCCGCCGGCGTGCTGTTCGGCCTGCTCGCCTACAAGCCGCAGATCTGCCTGCTGATCCCGGTCGCGCTGATCGCGGCCCGGCAGTGGCGAGCGCTGTTTGCATCGGCAGCGACCGTTATCGTGCTCGTGCTCGCAAGCGCCGCCGTGTTCGGCGTGCAATCCTGGATCGACTTCATCGAGCAGACGCGCGCCACCAGCGGGCCGCGCATGCTGCAGTACGTGCTCGAGGTCCTGCCGCACTACATGGTGACGCCCTATATCAACCTGCTCTCGCTCGGGGTGCCCAAGGCCGTCGCCGGCGGCGTGCAACTCGCGACGGCGGCCTTGGCGGTCGCGGCCGTATGGTGGGCGTTCAGCCGTTATCCCGCCAGCATTGCCCGGAGTGCCGTCCTGATCGGCGGCACATTCCTCGTCTCGCCGTACATGCTGAACTACGACATGCTGCTGCTGATGCCCGCGACCCTGCTGCTCTACGAGCAGGGGGCGAAGCGGGGTTTCCTGCCTCTCGAGCCGCTCGTTTATGCCGGCCTGTGGCTGATGCCGACCCTGTGCATGGGGTTGAGTCGGCATCACCTGCCGGTCGCGTCGCTCGCGATCCTGGCGTTCGGCGTGGCGGCAGTGCTGCAGCTCAGGCGCGAAACACGAACCGTAGGTTGAGCGCGAAGTTGATCAGGAACGCCGTGCCGATGCCTCCGATCTTGGCGAGGACGGGCGGCAGACCGGCGAGATAGACGCCGGCCAAGGTGACGCCAAGATTGATCGTCAGTCCGAGCAGGGCAATGACGAAGAACAGCGCAAAGCCTTGCGCGCTTCGCCCGCTGGCGAAGACGAACCGGCTCGACAGCAGATAGTTGACCAGCGCGGCGACACAGAAGCTCATCGTGCCGGCCGCCGCAATTCCTAGCCCCAGCGCGATCAGCAGGGCGAAGCCCCCGGCATCGACGATTGCGGCGATGCCGCCGGTCACGCCGTAGCGGAGCAGTTTGACGAGAGTGCCACGCATCCCGGTTCAGGCCAGCATGGGGGCGAAGACGGGTGCGTCGAAGCGATCGAAGGTCCGCCAGCCCTCGATCGGCCGTGTCGAGCGGATCAGCACTCGCGCTCCGGCCTCGCGTGCCGCCACGCCGTCGCGGTCGGCGCGGTCGCCGATCAGCAGGGTTGCCGTCGGCGCGACGCCCGCCCTGTCCATCAGGACCTGCAAACCGCGTGGATGCGGCTTCAGGATGCCGACACCCGGATCGCCCGCGGTCACGACGTGGTCGGCGGCGAGCCCCAGGGCCGCCAGCTTGGCCTCGGCCGGGTAGTCCGACAGCACGCCGATCGTCTTGCCGTGCCGGCGCAGCCCCTCGAACAATTCCGCGACCCCGTCGTAGCGGCAGGCGGCCAGGTAGGGCAGCGGCCTGGTTTCGATCCAGTCGTCGACGAGTGCCTGCACGGCTTCCGGCGACCGGCCGGAAGCAGCCGCTGCTTCGGCGATCAACGTTGCTTCGAAGCCGTCGGTGCGCTCTTCCCCCAGGCGTTCACGGATGCGACGGAACTTGCCGAGGACCGCGATCGGAGCGAATTCGGCCTTGGTCACGGCGTGCAGGACGAGGTCGCGCGCCATGCGCAGCCGCAACGGCCGCTGGCGGTAGAGCGTGCCGTCGACGTCGAAGACGACCAGCCGGATGTCCTTCCAGTCGGAGGGCTGGAACGCTCCGTCGCTCATTGGATGGAAATGTATTTCTGCCCGGCAAGCGGCTCGAGAGCGGGAACATTCACGAAGGTGAGCAGCACGAACAGTGCCGTGAGGAGCGCAACCAGGGCCATCAGTCCGCGCTCGCGGATCAGCTTCTCGGGCTTCTGCGCCGAGGAGCCGGGCTGCATGGAAAGCGCGAGGTAATGGGCGAAGAGAGCGATCACGACCGGCGCGATCAGCAGGTACTCGATGCGGTATTTCATCAGGAAGACCGCGAGCACGAAGCTCGAGGCCAGCGCATAGACGAAGCAGCTGACCGTGAGCGACGTTT
>CAWUOG010000599.1:0-2194 GCA_963923875.1 uncultured Alphaproteobacteria bacterium | reverse complement strand
GGATCCGGACACGCCGGCTCACCCACGACTCTCCCGACGATGCTGGACTCGGTCATAGTTCCACCCCCCAATCATCAGTCCCGCGGCCAGCCTCCTTAATCTCTGCGCGGCCGTCAGTTCACGTCCATCTTCAGGCCTTCCTTGTCGATCACGCTCTTCCAGAGCGCGATCTGGCTGTCGACGAAGGCCTTGAACTGCGCCGGCGTGCCGTAGGCGGGGAAGCCGGCCATCTGGGCGAAGCGTTCCTTGGTCTTGGCGTCGTCGAGCCAGGTCTTGATCTCGCCGTTGTAGGCGTCGAGCACCGGCTTGGGTGCGGCGGCCGGCAGAAAAACGCCAAACCAGGTCGAGACGTCGAACGGCTTCAGTTCCGGCATGGTCTCGCAGATCGGGACAAGCTCGGGCGTGAGCGGATTGCGCTGCGCCGAGGTGATGCCGAGCGCGCGCAACTTGCCGGCCCGCACGAACTCGATCGAGCTGGTGAGGTTGTCGAAGAAGAACTGCGTCACGCCGGCGATCAGGTCGTTCAGCGCGGGTGCCGCGCCTCGATAGGGAATGTGCTCGGCCTTGGTGCCGGTGAGCTGGAGGAACCACGCACCCGAGAGGTGCGGCGACTGGCCGGTGCCCGACGAGGCGTAGGAGACCTTGCCGTTCTGCGCCTTCAGCCAGGCGACGAACTCGGGCACCGTCTTGGCCGGCACCGACGGATGAACCACCAGCACGTTGGGCGCGGTGATCACGTTCGACACGCCGAGCAGGCTGGCGGGCGTGTAGGGCATGTTGCGGTAGAGCGAGTAGGCGATCGACTGCGGGCCGATATTGCCCATCAGTGCGGTCAGCCCGTCGGGCGCCGACTTCACCACCTCGTTGCTGCCGATCACGCCGCCCGCCCCCGACTTGTTGTCGACCACGCAGCTTTGGCCCCAGGCGGTCTGGAGGTGCTGGGCGAGCAGGCGGGCCACGATGTCGGTCGTGCCGCCGGGAGCGGCCGGCACGATGACCTTCACGCCGGAGGCCGGCTTCCAGGCTGCCTGGGCGCGAACTGCGGCGAGGGGGAGGATGGTGGCAGCGCCCGCCAGAACGGCGCGGCGGCGAATACGCAGGGTCATGACGTTTCCTCGAATTGCATTGCTTTGACAGCCACCCTAGCGACTCCCCCGCCCGATGCGCCACACTCGATGTGCAGCGAATTTCGAAAGGACCGGTCATGGATCTTGGACTGACGGGCAAGCACGCGCTGGTCACCGGCTCGACCGGCGGCATCGGCTTCGCGATCGCCCGGGGGCTGGCGGCGGAAGGCGCGTCGGTGGTGGTGACGGGCCGCACCGAGGCGACGGTCGACGGCGCGCTCAAGCGCCTGCGCGAGACCGTGCCCGCCGCCAAGCTGACCGGCCTCGTCGCCGACTGCGCCACCGCCGCGGGCGCGGACACGGTGTTCGCGGCGGTACCGGAGCTCGACATCGTGGTGAACAATCTCGGCATCTACGGTCGCAAGCCCGCCTTCGAGATCACCGACGAGGAGTGGCGTCACTTCTTCGAGGTCAACGTGATGAGCGGCATCCGCTTCGCGCGCCACTACGCGCCCGGCATGGCACGCCGCGGCTGGGGACGCGTGGTGTTCGTCTCGTCGGAGTCGGCGCTCAACATCCCGAAGGAGATGATCCACTACGGCATGACCAAGACGGCACAGCTTTCGATCATGCGCGGTATGGCGATGGAGCTGGCCGGATCGGGCGTCACCGTGAACGCGCTGCTGCCCGGCCCAACCCACACCGAGAACACCGACCGCCTGCGCGCCGAGCGCGCCAGGGCCCAGGGCATCAGCCTGGCCGAGATCGAAGCGGGATTCTTCCGCGACTTCCGGCCGACCTCGCTGCTGAAGCGCTTCACCTCGGCGGACGAGGTGGCCAATCTCGGCGTCTATCTCTGCAGCGAAGCGGCGTCCGGCACGTCGGGCGCGGCCATGCGGGTCGATGGCGGTGTGGTCAACCAGATCATGTAGAGCCGCCGGCTAGCTGATTGTCGTCGAACTCGTCGCGGCGAACGCCTCGAAGGCGTCCTCGACCAGGCTGACGTGATGCAGCATGGCGGCGTGGGCGGCCGTGGCATCGCCGGCCAGGATCGCGCGCACGACCGCATCATGCTCCTGGTTGGAGCGCGTGAGGCGGCCCTCGACCTGGAACTGGGCCCGGCGGAA
>CAWUOG010000598.1:0-2200 GCA_963923875.1 uncultured Alphaproteobacteria bacterium | reverse complement strand
CGCCTCTGGTCGGGTTATGTCCTTCTCCTGTACGTCGCCACGCATCTGCTCAACCACGCGCTGGGGCTGATCTCGCTGCGCGTCGTCGAAGCCGGCCGCATCTGGTTCGTCTTCCTCTGGCAGGGCCTGCCCGGCCAGGTCGTGCTGTACGGCGCGTTGCTGCTGCATTTCTCGCTCGCCCTCTGGGCACTGTTCCGCCGCCGCGCCTTCAGGCTGTCACCCTGGGAATGGACGCAACTCGTGCTGGGCGGACTGATCGTTCCCCTCGGCACCGTGCACGTGATCGGCACGCGGGTGGCGCACGACTATTTCGGCGTGACCAGCGGCTATCCCTGGGTGCTGGGCTCGCTGGTGGCCGGCGGCTGGTGGGGCGTGACGCGCCAGTTCGCCCTGCCCTTCGTGGTCTGGATCCATGCCTGCATCGGCCTGCACTTCGCGTGGCGCCTGCGTCCCTGGTACCGCGACTGGCTGCCGATCCTCTATGCCGTGGCGCTGCTGGTGCCGGCGGCCGGAATCGCCGGTGCGGCGATCGCGCTGCGCGACTTCGCCGAGCTTGCTCAACAGCCAGGCTTCCTGCGCGAACTGTTCGCCAAGCTGAATGCACCCGACGACGCCGGCGTCGCCCGAATCTACATGATTTCCGACATGCTGATGATCGGCGCCGGCGTGCTGCTGCTGGCCTGTCTCGGCGCGCGGCCGCTGCGCGACGTCTGGGAACGTCGCGCCGGCGTGGTGCATCTCGACTACGGCAACAAGCGCATCGTCTCGCAGCCGACCGGCCTCAGCGTCCTCGAGATGAGCCGCATCGCCGGCATCGCGCATGCCTCGGTGTGCGGCGGGCGCGGCCGTTGCTCGACCTGCCGGGTGCGTATCGGCGGAGACGATATCGAGCGCCTGCCACCGCCGTCTCCCGAGGAAGAGAAAGTCCTGTCCCGGGTCGGCGCGCCGTCCAACGTGCGGCTGGCCTGCCAGCTCAGGCCGCCGCCCGGCCGCTACAGGATCACGCCCCTGCTGCCGGCGAGCGCCGGTCCGATCGAGGCCTATCGTCGCCAGCCGCAGGCCCATGGCGGCGAACGCTACGTCGCCATCCTGTTCGCCGACCTGCGCGGCTTCACCTCGATCTCGGAAGGCAAGCTGCCCTATGACGTGGTGTTCCTGCTCAACCGCTATTTCCGCGCGACCGGCCAGGCGATCGAGGCGGCCGGCGGAAGGCTCGACAAGTTCATCGGCGACGGCGTGATGGCGATCTTCGGCCTCGACAGCGATCCGGCGCTGGCCTGCAAGCAGGCCCTGGAAGCGGCCCGGCTCATGAGCCTCGCCCTCGACGACCTGAACGAGGCGCTCTCGGGCGACCTCGATCTTCCCCTGAGGATCGGCATCGGCCTGCACGCCGGACCGACCATCGTGGGCGAGATGGGCTACGAGCGGGCCACGCAACTCACCGCCATCGGCGACGTCGTGAACACGGCGAGCCGGCTGGAATCGATGACCAAGGAGTTCGCCGTCGAACTGGTCGTATCGCAGGAGTTGCTCGAGCGCTCCGGCATTACCCTAGCGGACGCGCCCCACCACTATGTCGAAATCCGCGGCCGGCGCGAGCGCCTGGACGTGCGCCCGGTGAAGCGGGCCAGCGAACTCACGCCATTGTCATCTTAAACCCATTGCCCGGCGCGGCCGGGCGGCAACAATCGACCCCGACAGGAGAAACCCATGCGCTCCATCCTTCTCGCGACAGCGACGGCCCTGGCTCTCGGCATCGGTGGGGCGGCTCTCGCCGCCGGCGGCGGTGGCGGTGCCAGCGTCGATACACCGGCCGCCAAGCCGGCCGACGCCAACTACACGCGCGCCAAGGCGCTGATCGAGGCCAAGGACTACAAGGGCGCGATGCCGCTCCTGCAGCAGGTCGTGGCCAAGGATCCCAAGAATGCCGACGCGTACAACCTGATGGGCTATGCGACGCGCAAGTCGGGCGACCCCAACGGCTCGCTCCAGTACTACAACCAGGCGATCACCATCGATCCCAAGCACATCGGCGCGCACGAATATATCGGCGAGGCCTACCTGATGCTCGACCAGTTGCCGCAAGCCGAGCAGCATCTCGCCAAGCTCGACTCGCTTTGCGTCTTCGGCTGCACCGAATACCGCATGCTCAAGACGGCGATCGCCAACTACAAGGCGGGCAAGAAGCCGACGAACTGAC
>CAWUOG010000597.1:0-2201 GCA_963923875.1 uncultured Alphaproteobacteria bacterium | reverse complement strand
GGGTCGACGGGCTGATCGCCATCCTGGTCGTGGTCGGGCTGGTGCGTCTGCTGACGGGGGGAGACTGGCCATGGGGATGATGCGCTGGACCGCTCCCTCGCACGGTGCCCCACGGGGTGTGACCATTCTGGGCTCTACCGGCTCGGTGGGGCAGAGCACGGTCGACCTGATTGCCCGCGACCCGGCGAGCTACCGGGTCGAGGCGCTGGTCGCGGGAAACTCGGTCGAGGCGCTGGCCGAGCAGGCCCGCCGGCTCAATGCACGGGTTGCCGTGGTCGCCAATCCGCAACGCTATCGCGCCCTGAAGGATGCGGTGGCAGGTACATCGATCGAAGCCGCTGCCGGCCCAGAAGCGGTTATCGAAGCAGCGAGCCGGCCAGCGGCTGAGTGGGTAATGGCCGCGATCGTGGGCTTTGCCGGGTTGGCTCCGGTGCTCGCGGCGGCACGGCGCGGCGCGCTGGTGGCGCTCGCCAATAAGGAAGCACTCGTCTGCGCCGGCAACCTCCTCACCGAGGCCGTCCGTGAGTCGGGTGGCGTGTTGTTGCCGGTCGATTCCGAGCACAACGCGATCTTTCAGGTTTTTGACGCCGAACAGAAGCGCGCTGTCGAGCGGTTGATCCTGACTGCATCCGGCGGGCCATTCCGCAACTGGTCACTGGCCGATATGGCCGATGCGACGCGCGAGCAGGCGCTTGCTCATCCCAATTGGGACATGGGCGCCAAGATCACGATCGACTCGGCGACCATGATGAACAAGGGCCTGGAGTTGATCGAAGCGCATTTGCTGTTCGGGCTGCCAGGGGAGCAGATCGACATCGTCGTACATCCGCAGTCGGTGATCCATTCGATGGTGGCCTACCGTGATGGCTCGGTGCTGGCGCAGATGGGCACCCCCGACATGCGGGTGCCGATCAGCCACGCTCTGGGGTGGCCCGCTCGTATCGACGGCCCGGCGGCACGGCTGGACTTTGCCGAACTGGCGCCACTCACGTTCGAGCGGCCCGATTCCGGCCGCTTTCCCTCTTTACGCTTGGCGCGCCAGGCCCTCCTGACTGGCGGCATCGCACCCATCGTGCTGAATGCCTCCAACGAAGTGGCGGTTGCGGCGTTCTTGGCGGGACGGATCGGCTTTCTCGATATCGCTCGAGTGGTAGAGGACGTGATGGTGGCGACCGAAGGGTTGGGGGCAGCAGTCGAAGGCCTGCAGCATGTACAGGCTGCCGAGCTCGCGGCCCGCCGCAGGGCCGAGGCGGCCGTGCAAAACCACTCGCTAACCAATTGAATTAACGCATTTTTCATGTTCTAGTGGGCGTAATGCAGAGCATCGTCAGCCTCTTCACGACCTATCTTCCGTATTTCATTCTGGTCCTGACGCTGCTCGTGTTTGTGCACGAGTTCGGTCACTACTGGGTTGGCCGCCGCTTCGGCATTCACGCCGAAGTCTTTTCGATTGGCTTCGGTCCCGAGTTGTTCGGCTGGACCGACGGTAACGGCACGCGTTGGAAGATCTCGGCAATCCCGCTCGGGGGCTACGTGAAGTTCCTGGGCGATAGCGATGCCAGTAGCGCAACGCCGTCCGATCAGCCGTTGTCGAACGAACAGCGCAAGCGCGCTTTCTTCACCCAGCCGCTGCACGCACGGGCGGCCGTGGTGCTGGGCGGTCCGCTGGCCAATCTCCTGTTCGCCTTTGTCCTGCTAACGGCGGTTTTCTACGTGGCGGGCGAGCCGTACTCGCCGTCGCTCGTGGCGGTTCAGGCCGATGGTCCGGCGGCGCGCGCAGGCCTGCGAACCGGCGACGAACTGCTGCGCCTATCCGGCGAGCGCATAGGCCGCTACGAGGACATCCAGGACGTCCAGTTCCTGTACTGGGCCAAGCCGATGCCGGTCGAATTCAAGCGCGGCGATCAGATTCGCAACGCCGAGATCGTGCCACAGTTCTGCGAGCGCACCGACCGGAACGGCAACGTCATCCGATATGGCGAATTGGGCCTCGACCAGTTGATACGTCCCGTCGTCGGCGGCTTTACGCCCAAGAGTCCAGCCCAGGCGGCTGGACTAAAGGTGGGCGATCTGTTGCTCGAGATCGACGGCAAGCCGGTCGATCACTTCTCCCGTATCCCGGAGTTGATCGGGGATCACGCAGGCAAGCCGGTTGTCATCAAGTACGACCGCAACGGTCAGCGCGGCGAGGTGACGGTGGT
>CAWUOG010000596.1:0-2203 GCA_963923875.1 uncultured Alphaproteobacteria bacterium | reverse complement strand
GCATGCCGGTCAGGCTTGCGGCTTGTCGATCGCCACGATGCGGTTGGTGCCCGACTCGCCGCCCCATGCTTCGCCGGGACGGCCGGCCATCTGGCGCACGTTGGCGCCGGACTTGTCGGACGGGAAGGACAGGAACGTCTCGGTCTTCGGATCGAAGCGCACGATGGCGTTGGCCGAGAAGTCGGTCAGCCAGACGGCGTCGCGGTCGTCGACATAGACCGAGTAGCAGCGCGGGCGCTCGCCCGGCAGCCTCCATTGCTTCCAGCTGCCGTCCTTCGGGTCGTGCATCGAGACCTGGCCCGAATTCCACTCGCTGATCCAGAGCCGGCCCTGGCTGTCGGACCAGACGCGGCGCGCGCCCTGCTGCGGCGTCGGCGGCTCGACAATGCGCGGCGCGCCGGTCGCGAGATCGATCTGGGCGAGATAGTTGCCGGCCAGCGAGACGTACCAGACGGTGCCCTGCGGCGTCAGCGCGATGCCATAGGGGCCATAGCCCTTCGGTGCATCCCAAACCTGCATCTTTTCGGATTTCGGGTCGAAGCGGCCGATCGCGCCGCCCTGCCCGGTGAACCACAGCGTGCCCTGCCTATCGAACACCGGCGTATTGAGGTTGGCGTAGGACGGCCCGCCGTTCAGCTTCCAGAGCTGCACCTTGTGATCCTTCGGGTCGACCCGCGCGATCGCGTTCTGGCCACCCTCGGTCACCCAGGCCGCGCCGTCGGGACCGACGATCACGCCGTGCGGCGCGGCGCCATTGCCGAGCGGAATGACCTTCAGGCCGCCGTCGCGCGGATCGAGCAGGTTGAGCGTGCCGTCGCGCTGGCCGCAGAACCACACCGTGCCGTCGGCGTTGCAGGCGACGTCGCGCGAGCCCGAACCCGGCCGCACGTTGAAGGTGCGGATTCGATAGCCGTGCAAATCGCGGGTTTCGACCGCGGCTCGGGCCGGCGAGGTGATCAGCGCCGGCGCGGCAAGCGCGCCGGCAGACAGGACGAGCAGATGGCGGCGGCGCATGGAGGCCCTCCTGAGAAATTCAGGCCCTTAGTGTGCGCCTTTGCCGGCTGACCGATCAATCTTGGACCGGATCAAATTCCCGCGGGCCGATGCTGCGCCCAGGGGCGGGTGCGCTCCAGCAGGGCGCCCAGCCTGAGCATGTCGGTCTCGGCCGCCCACTTGCCGATGATCTGCACCGAGGTCGGCAGGCCGTCGGCACCGAAGCCCGACGGCACCGCCATCGCCGGATGGCCGGTGAGGTTGAACGGGTACTGGTACGAGGTCCAGCCCTGGCGGGTGATGCCGCACTTCACGCCGTCGACGATCACCTCGTCGTTGGCCGCGTCGTGCGTGACGTCGAGCGCGGTGCGCGAGTTGGTCGGGCTGACCAGGAAGTCGTAGCGCTCGAACAGCGACTGGATCTTGCGGAACAGCACGGTGCGCGCGAACTGGGCGTTGCGGAAGTCGGCCAGGGTAAACTTGGACCCGCGCTCCATGAAGGCCAGCGTCACAGGGTCCATCTGGTTCTGCCACTTCGGCAGGTACTGCGCGCAGGTCACGTGGAAGCCGGCCTGGTAGAGCACACGACCCTCGTATTCGATCCAGTCGATCTTGTCGGACACCGGCTCGACCTCGGCACCCAGGTCGCGCCAGGCGTCGAGCGCCTGCAGCGTGTTGGCGCGCACGTCGGCGGCGAGCCGGGGATTGGCCATCAGCTCGATGTAGCCGATGCGTACGCCGGACAGGCTCTCGCCCGCGAGCTTGGGCGACATCGGCTGCGGCGCGTGGCCCAGGCTCCATGGGTCCTTGTCGGAGGGGCCGCCCAGCACGCGATGCATCACGGCGGCGTCGGTGATCGTGCGCGCGAGCGGCCCTGCGAAGACGTTGTTGCCGAACGTGTCGCGTGAGGTGTCGTAGGGCACCGCGCCCAGCGTCGCCTTCAGCCCGACCAGGCCCGAGCATGAGGCCGGGCCGCGGGTCGAGCCCGCGCCGTCGGTGGCAAGCGAGAGCGGGCCCAGACCGGCCGCCACCGCGGCGGCGCCACCGCCGCTCGAGCCGCCCGGGGTGCGCTCGAGATTCCACGGATTGCGCGTGGTGCCGAACGACGGCCCGTCGGTCAGGCCCTTGACCCCGAACTCGGGGCTGTTGGCCTTGGCGAAGATGATGGCGCCGGCGGCGCGCAGGCGCGCCACGGTGATGTCGTCCGAGG
>CAWUOG010000595.1:0-2204 GCA_963923875.1 uncultured Alphaproteobacteria bacterium | reverse complement strand
GCTGGTCGCGCACCGGCATCTCGACCGCCATGACGATCGTGTTCCTGGCCATGGGCGTCGGCGGCTTCGTCTGGGGCGCGCTCACCGACCGGTTCGGACCGCTGCCGGTGGTCCTGGCCGGCGCCATCCTGCTCGGTGCGGGCCTGGCGATCTCCAGCCGCGCCGGCAGCCTGCTCGAATTCCAGATCGTCTACGGCGTCATGGTCGGCGGTTCGGCGAGCTCGATTTTCGTGCCTATGATGGTCGTGGTCACCGGTTGGTTCGAGAAGCATCGCGCCATTGCCGTATCGCTGGTGTCGGCCGGGATGGGCGTGGCGCCGATGACCATTTCGCCTTTCGCACAGTCGCTGCTGGCGACCCACGACTGGCGCAGCGCGCAGATGATCATCGCGATCCTGGCCTGGGTGCTGCTGATTCCGACGGCGTTCCTGGTCAGGCGGGCGCCGGCGCAGGCCACCGCCGCGACGAGCGCGATGCAGGCCGGCGACAACGGCATGACGGCAGGGCAGGCGCTGCGCTCGCCGCAGTTCGTCGTGCTGGCGGGCACCTTCTTTGCCTGCTGCGCAATGCACTCCGGCCCGATCTTTCACACGATCAGCTACGCCGTCGCGTGCGGTCTGGCCCCCGCGGTCGCGGTGACGATCTACAGCGTCGAGGGCGCGGCCGGACTGCTGGGCCGGCTGATCTTCGGCATCGCCGGCGACAGGTTCGGCGCCAAGCCGGTGCTGGTGATCGGCCTGATGATCCAGGCACTGGGAGCGGGAGCCTATTTCTTCACGCGCCAGGTCGGCGAATTCTACGGCGTCGCGATCGTCTTCGGGGCGACCTATGCCGGCGTGATGCCGCTCTACGCGGTGATCGCGCGCGAGTACTTTCCTCTGCGCATCATGGGCACCGTATTCGGCGCGGCTTCGATGATCTCCGCGCTCGGCATGGCGCTGGGGCCGGCGCTGGGCGGCTGGGTGTTCGATCACTTCGGCGCCTACGGCTGGCTCTATGTCGGCTCGTTCGCCGTTGGGCTGGGTGCGGCGGCAATCGCGCTGTTCTTCCCGCCATTCCCGTCACGGCTGCGCAAGGCGCAGCCCGCTTAGCGGTTGACTGCGGCATCGTCATCGAGAGACTGCCTCCAAATCGAGCGAGGACAGTGTTGAATTCGAAGCAGACTTGGCCCGCCATGGTCATCGCGACCGCCGTGGCACTGGTCCTGGCGGCGACCGCGGCGCAGGCCGCCGACCCGGCCGCCGAACGCGGCAAGTATCTGGTCAGCATTGCCGGCTGCAACGATTGCCACACCCCGGGCTATTTCCTCGGCAAGCCCGACATGGCGCGCTTTCTCGGCGGCTCGGAGGTCGGCTTCGAGATCCCAGGTCTCGGCGTCTTCCATGGGCCCAACCTGACGCCCGACAAGGAAACCGGCCTTGGCAACTGGACCGACGAGCAAATCCTGACGGCACTTCAGAAGGGGGCTCGCCCGGACGGCCGCATGCTGGCGCCGATCATGCCGTGGCATGCCTTCGCCAACCTGACGGCCGAGGATGCCAAGGGGATCGTCGCCTATCTCAGAAGCCTGCCGCCGGTGAAGAACAAGGTGCCGGGTCCGTTCGGCCCGACCGAGACGGCCACAAGCTTCGTCATGAAGATCGTGCCGCCCGGCGGCAAGTAGGTCAGCGCGACCAGACGATTTTCTGCGTTCGCCCCGTCCCGGCCTGGAAGTCGGGGCCGGACAGGGTGAGGCGATCGCCTTCGAGCGCGATGAAGCGGGTCGAGCGCAGCCCGACCAGAGAGGCATCGGTCGAGACTTCGATCGCGTGGAATACCGCGCCGTCCTTCACCTCGTAGCGGCCGGCATAGGCAAAGCATTCGCTCCTGTCGGCGCGCATGATGGTGGCGCTTACTTCGCCGCCCGGCGTGTAGAGGATGAACCCCCGGGCGTCGCGGCCCATGGGGTACGCGTCGGGCCGGCCGTCCTCATGGACGAACGACCAGCTGACGAGCCGCCAGCCACCCGCGAGTCTGGCTGCGGTCGGCATGCCTCAGCCGCCGATCACTTTCTTGGCGATCATGCAGTGGATGCCCTTGTTGCCGTCGACCGTTTGCGTGACATGCAGGTCGGCCTGCAGGCTGCACAGCATGTAGGCGTCGGCGGCGCTCAATCCGGTCTTGGCACTGATCAGGCGGATCATGTCGCGCAGCGCTTCCTTGGC
>CAWUOG010000594.1:0-2205 GCA_963923875.1 uncultured Alphaproteobacteria bacterium | reverse complement strand
GCCGCCTGGTGCACGGCGATGCTGGTCTGCGCCTTGGCGATGGCGATCTGCGAGATGGTCATCTCGGCCTGGGTGCGGCGCAACTCGTCGTTGGCACGGTCGAGTTCGGCGCGCGGCGCGTAATTGTCCCGGGCCAGGTCCGAATAGCGCGATTGCTCCTGGGAGGCATAGGTATGGGCCGACGTCGACTTGGCGAGCGCGGCCTGCGACACGGCCAATTCCTCCTGCGCCACCTTGAGCTGCGACGTGGCCTCGTCGATCTGGGCCTGACGCTTGCTGACCTCGAGCTGGAACGGCACCGGATCGATCGACACCAGCTTGTCGCCCTTCTTGACCTCCTGGTTGTCCACGATGTGCACGGCAATGATGGGACCGGTGATCTCGGGCGCCACCGCCACCAGGTCGGACCGGACATAGGCGTCGTCCGTATAGGCGACGAAGTAGGTCGTCACCTCCCACAGGACGAACAGTGCCAACAGCGTGCCGCCGACCGTGATGACCCGCCGAAGACGTGCGCGCGCGAGCGCCGACAGCGCGGGCTTGAGCGGGGGAGCCGGTGAGTCGAGTGCGCGCCGCGACGCCGCAGCGGACTCAGACTTCGGCACCGGGTGGCCGGCCTCCGGTGCCGCCGTCGGGGCAGTCACGTCGTTCATGCTCGCAGGATACCGGGCCGCCCCCGCGCGGGCAAAGCAGTGCCTACTCGGCCGCCTTGGCAAGCTGCGGTTGGGGCCGGAACGGCAGGATCGAGGCGCCTCGGATCTCGGGCAACGGCAGCGGCGGCAACTCGGCCCCCAGTGACCGGGCGGCATTCCAGCCCCAGCGCGGATCGACCATGAATGCCCGGGCATGGGCCGTACAATCGGCCGCCCCCGACGCGATCACCTGCTCGGCCTGTTCCGGCTCGGTGATGATGCCGACCGCCCAGGTCTTGATCTCCGCTTCCTTGCGCACGCGGGCGGCAAATGGAACGTGGTAGCCGGGCTCGACCTTGATCTTCTGTGCCGGAGAATTGCCGCCCGAGCTGCAGTCGATGAAGTCGCAACCCAGGGCCTTCAACTGCCTTGCCGTTTCGACGGAGTCCTCGATCGTGAGCCCGCCCTCGACCCATTCGATGCAGGACAGGCGCATGCCGAGTGCCTTGTCGCGCGGCCATACCGCCCGGCAGGCCTCGAAGACCTCCAGCGGGAAGCGCCGCCGCTTCTGCATCGTGCCGCCGTACTCATCGGTGCGCTGATTGCTGAGGGGCGACAGGAACTGATGCAGGCAGTAACCGTGTGCGCCATGCAGTTCGATCAGGTCGAAACCCAGACGAAGACTGCGCAGGGTCGCGTCGACAAAGGCCTGCTTGACCTTCCTCAGTCCGGCGGCGTCGAGCGCCACGGGCGTGTGCCACTTGGCGGCGGGATCGTAAGGCAATGCCGATGCCGAAAAAGTCGTCCACGGCAGGTCGGGCGCATCGGCCTGCGTCAGCGGACCGCCGCCTCTCCAGGGCCGTTGCGCGGAAGCCTTGCGGCCGGCGTGACCCAGCTGGATACCGAGCTTCACGGTCGGCATCCACGCCCGGGCCCATTCGACGACCGGCTTGAGCGCCTCCTCGTTCTCATCGCTGTAGAGTCCGAGGCAGCCCTGGGTGATGCGGCCCTCACGCTCGACATGCGTGGCCTCGAAGCAGAGAAGCCCCGCACCCGACATCGCCAGGGACCCGTAATGGACCATGTGCCAGGGCTGGGCACTGCCATCGATGGCGGAATACTGGCACATCGGCGAGACGACGATGCGATTGGGCAGGGTAACTCCGCCCAGCTCGACGGGCGTGAACAGCTTGGCGGTCATGGGTTGTCCGTTGCCCCTATCCGTTGATCGACGGCCCCGCCTCGTGACCGAGCCATTCCTCGATCAATCGGCGGGCGATGGAATCGCGGCGTGGCATGAAGAACGAACCATCCTTGGGCAGGTTCTCCGGGCGCAGTTCCTCGCGGCTCAGCCAGCGGGCGCTGGCCAGTTCGTCGAGATTGACCTCGAAGTCGAGCGACTCGGCCTCGGCATGGAATCCGATCATCACCGAAGCCGGGAACGGCCAAGGCTGCGACGAGCGATAGGTGACGTTCTTCACCCGCACGCGCACTTCTTCGTAGACCTCGCGGGCCACGGCATCCTCGAAGCTCTCGCCCGGCTCGACGAAGCCCGCCAGGGTCGAATGCATGC
>CAWUOG010000593.1:0-2209 GCA_963923875.1 uncultured Alphaproteobacteria bacterium | reverse complement strand
TTCCTGGCGGCACTTCCGCCGGGCGAGGTGTTGGCCGCACTCGACGCCAAGGCGGCCGTTGCGGACGTTCCGGTACCCGGCCTGCCGCCGTCGATTCGCAATCGCCGCAAGACCGGCTTCGCCACGCCGGTCGGGCGCTGGATCGCCGAGCAGGCGGGAGCCGATCGGAGCCAGGCCGGTCAATCCTTCTCTGCCGCATCGCGCGCCTGGGCGTCGCTGGTCTGGCAGTCGGGCTGGACCACGCCCGCCAGCCCGCAGCCTGCGGAATGACGACACGCATACTGGCTCTCGTCAGCGATTGTTACGGCGTCGGCGGCGGCATTGCCCGGTACAACCAGGACCTCTTCGAGGCGCTGGCCGGCGAGGCCGAGATCGTCGTCCTGCCGCGCTACGGCACGACGAAGGGCGCGTCGCCGCCATCGTCGGTCACCCAGCTGCCTGCCATCGCCGGCCGCATCGCCTACAGCCTCGCGGCGATCTGGCTGGCCTGGAGCCGGCGTCCGTTCGACATCGTGTTCTGTGGCCATCCGTTCATCGCGCCGCTTGCCTGGGCGATCGCACGCCTGCTCGGTGCGCGCTTCTGGATCCAGGGCCACGGGACCGACATCGTCTCCGACCGGCGCGCCATCGTGCGACGGGCGATCGAAGCCGCCGATATGGTGAGCACGGTCAGCCGCGGCACACGCACGAGTCTGCTCGAGTGGGCGGATGTGCCGTTGCACCGCGCGCGGGTCCTGCCCGATACCGTGCGCGAGCATTTTGCGCCCGGGCCGCCGGCTGCGGCACTCGTCGAGCGAATCAAGCCCGGTCCCGGCCCCGTGCTCCTCACCGTCGCGCGGCTCTCCGCCAGCGAGCGCTACAAGGGCCATGAGCAGGTATTCGCGGCATTGCCCGAACTGCGCCGGCGCTATCCCGACCTCGTCTATCTCGTGGCGGGCGACGGCGACGATCGGCAGAGGCTCGAGGCGCGGGCGCGCGAACTGGCGGGCGGGGAGGGCGCCGTGCGCTTCCTGGGCTTCGTGCCGGAAGAGGACCTGCTGGACCTCTATCGTCTTTCTTCCGTCTACGTCATGCCGAGCACCCAGGAAGGCTTTGGCATCGTCTATCTCGAAGCGGCGGCATGCGGTGTGCGGGTGGTGGGCGCCCACGGCGGCGGCAGTGCCGACGCCATTCCGGACGGCAGGGTCGGCGTATTGGTCGATGCCGGCGACCGGGCCGCACTGGTCGAGGCGATCTCAGGCCAACTGGCGGCCGGAAAAGCCGACATTTCCGCCGTCGAGCCCTACAGGCACGAACATTTTGCAGAGGCGGCAAGGTTACTCCTCGCTCGCGTCATGGGCCGGCCTTGTCGTATGAGGGACGCAGCATGAGTACTGCCGAGCCCCAAAGCCGGAACCACCTGGTCATCGAGCCCGGTCATATCGACCGGGAATACTGGTGGGATCTCTGGCGCTACCGCGAGCTGTTCTTCATCCTCGCCTGGCGCGACGTTGCCGTGCGCTACAAGCAGACGGTGATCGGCGCCGGCTGGGCGTTCGTACGCCCGTTCCTGACCATGGTGGTGTTCACCGTCCTGTTCGGCCATCTCGCCCGGCTGTCGAACACCACCGACGTGCCCTACGCCATCGTGGTGTTCGCGGGACTGTTGCCGTGGACGCTATTCTCCGCGGTACTGGGCGACGTCTCGACCAGCGTCATCGCCAACAGCCACCTGATCAGCAAGGTCTACTTCCCGCGCATGATCGTGCCGCTGTCGACGGTGGTCGTGGCGCTGGTCGATTTCCTGGTGAGCCTCGTCATCCTGGTCGGCCTGATGGTCTGGTACTTCTATGTGCCGGGCTGGCAGATCCTGCTGCTGCCGTTCTTCCTGGCGCTGGCACTGCTCGCGGGCCTCGGCCCTGCCTTGTGGGCGGCGGCGGTGATCGTGCAATACCGCGACTTCCGGTTCCTGATTCCGTTCGGCCTGCAGTTCGGCCTCTACGTCTCTCCGGTCGGCTTCTCGAGCTCCGTCGTGCCCGAGAAGTGGCGGCTGCTCTACAGCATCAACCCCGTGGTCGGCGTGATCGACGGCTTCCGCTGGTGCATCATCGGCGGCGACAGCCCGATCTACTGGCCGGGCTTCCTGCTCAGCCTGGGTGTGGTCGTGTTCTTCCTCTGGCTCGGTATCCGCACCTTTCGCAAGACCGAGCGCGGCTTCGCGGATCTGGCC
>CAWUOG010000592.1:0-2210 GCA_963923875.1 uncultured Alphaproteobacteria bacterium | reverse complement strand
TCCCGTCATAGTTCCGCTCCCGTCTTTTTTCCGGCGTTTGCCATCTCCGCCGCCGTATAGAAGGCGTCGGCGTGGATATCGATGCGTCTCATGCCGCGCTGCTCGAGCAGCCGGGTCGCCGCCTCGACCATGACGGGCGGGCCCGCGAGATAGGCCTTGCAGCCGTCGAATTCGTCGAAGTCGGCCGCGACGGCCTCGTGCACCAGGCCGCAGCGCCGCTCCATACCGTCGCCTTCGCTCAGCACCGGCACGAAATGCAGCGTGGGGTGCTGCTTCGCCAGTGCCTTGAAGTGATCCTCCATGTAGAGGTCGCGTTCGCTGCGGACACCGAAATAGAAGTAGATGTGCTGCGGCATCTGCTTGGCCAGCGCGCGCTCGACAATCGACTTGATCGGCGCCAGGCCCGAGCCGCCGGCGACGGCGACGATCGGCCCGCGATGTGCCTCGCGCAAGTAGGAGGCCCCGAACGGTCCCTCGACCCTGACGGCATCGCCGACCTTGAGCTTCTCGGCGACATAGGCGCTGGTCGTACCGCCGGGGCTGCGCCGGACGTGAAACTCGATCAGGTCGGAGCCGGGCAGGTTGGCCATCGAATAGTCGCGCGGCGCACAGCCAGCGAACGTTACCGAGGCGAACTGGCCGGCAGAGAAGTCGAACGGCCCGCCGCTATCGATCCTGAGCCGTAACCTCTTGATGTCGTGCGTCGCGTCGTCGAGTTCGGCGACCGTGCAGGCGAGCAGGCGGCGCGGGTGGACGATCAGGTCGTCCTCCTCCAGCCATGCGACCTCGCACTCCTCCCAAGGCACGGCGCGGCAGGCGAGGATGAGGCCGCGCGCCTTCTCCTCGTCGGAGAGGGCAAACTCGGAATAGCCTTCCATCGTCACCTCGCCCTTGAGCAGGTGCGACTTGCAGGCGCCGCAATTGCCGGACTGGCAGCCGAACGGATAGCCGATGCCGGCATCGAGGGCGGCTTCCAGGATGGTGCCGCCGGTCGGCACGTCGATGGCGCGGCTGGCGGGAACGATGTTGACCTTGAAGCTCATCGACTTGGGGGTATGAGGTCGGGGCGAATTTGTTTGCTCTACAAACAATATCGATTTACCACTCGGTGGATGGCACGTCCACCCGCCCCGCCGCTCGATCGTGGCCTGCTGCCGTCCCTGCTGGGCTATGCTCTTCGCCGGACGCAGTCCGCGGTATTCGCCGACTTCGCCGCGACCTTTGCCAGGGCGGGCGAGACCCTGACGCCGGGCGAATTCGGCCTGCTCGTGCTGGTGGAACGCAATGCCGGGATGAGCCAGATGGCGCTTGCGCGGGCGCTCGGCATCGACCGATCGACCCTGGTACCGATCCTCAACCGGCTTCAGGCCCGCGGCTTCCTGCTGCGCAACGCCTCGCCGACCGACGGTCGCACCCATGCGCTGGCGCTGACGCCGGCCGGCGAGAAGGCGCTGGCGCGCTTCGCCCGACTGGTGCGTGCCCACGAGAAGCGCATCGCTGGCGGACTTTCGGCGGCCGAAACGCGTGCGCTGATCGAACTGCTCGACAAGGTGCGGCGCGCAGCGCGTCCGCTATAGTCCGCGCCGCATGAATTCCGTCCATCCCGACTTCGCGCATCTCAGCGCCGACAATCTCAGCAACGACGACATCCTGCGCCTGATGCGGGACAACCCGCCGAACCCGGTGACGGCGCTCAACGGCACGATGCTCGACATCGACTCCGAGCGCGGGTGGTGCCGCTTCAAGTTCGAGATCGTCGAAGCGTTCTGCCACTCCGGCGGCAAGATCTGCCAGGGCGGCTTCCTCACCGGCATGGTCGATACCGCGATGGCCAATGCCGCGATGGCCAAGGGCAAGCTGGTAGTTGCCGTCCCGACGCTCGAGATCAAGGTCAGCTTCTTCGAAGCGATGGGTCCAGGCATCGTCTTTGCCGAGGGCCGTGTGCTGCGCTGGGGCGGTTCGGTCGGCTTCCTCGATGGCGACGTCAGGGACGAGACGGGGCGCCTGATCGTGCATTCGACCAGCACAATCAAGATCGTCCGACCAAAGGCGCCTCGCTAGCGAGGCGCCTGTCGGCGAGCAGCGTTCCACGCCGAAGCGCATGCGCCGCACTGTGCAGAATAGATCGAGGGCTTAGCGGCGCTCGCGCGCCGCATGGCCGAGCCAGTGCTCGGCGATCTGCCGGCGCGTGGCGAACCAGACGCCGCCCT
>CAWUOG010000591.1:0-2212 GCA_963923875.1 uncultured Alphaproteobacteria bacterium | reverse complement strand
TCCATGGACTGCGCGTCGTCCCCTGCAGCGGCGAATCGGTGAGCGCCTTCCAGCCATATTCCGGCGTCGTGCTCTTGCCGAGGAACACCATTCCGGCCGAGCGGAAGCGATCCGTGACGGCCGCGTCCTCGGCGACCGGGCCATCCTCCGTCGAATGGCTGCCGTAGCGCGTCGGCCAGCCTTTGACGTTGGTCGTGTCCTTGATCGTGGTCGGAACGCCGTCGAGCGGCGACAGCGGCTCTCCTCTTTGCCAGCGCGCTTCCGAGTCCCTGGCGGCGGCGCGTGCACCCTCGGCGTCCATCAGCACCAACGAATTGAGGTGCGGCTGCAGCATCTCGGCGCGCTTGAGGAAATGTTCGACTGCTTCGACTGGCGAAAGTTCCTTTCGGCCATAGAGGCGCGAAAGGTCGGCAGCGGTTTTCCAGGTGATGTCTGCGGTCATGAAGGTCACGCTAGCCTTTCCGACTATACCGCGACAACGCTAAGCTTGCGGACTGCGGAAAGGGAGAGAGCATGGTTGAGGTGAAGTTGGGCGCGGCGATCGCGACGCGCATCGAGGAGAGTTATGAGCCGAACTTCGACGCCAAGATGTTCTTCCCCGACTGGAAGCCGGAAGTTGCCGAGAAGCACATGTCGTGGCTGTCGCCCAATCATTACGATGCGGCCTCGGGCTGGCTGAAACTCAGCATCCACAGTTGGCTGCTGAAGATCGGTGGCAAGACGATCCTGATCGATACCTGCGTCGGCAACCACAAGTCACGCAAGCATCGGCCCAAATGGGACATGATGAACACGCCGTATCTCGACCGCCTGAAGGCAGCGGGCGTGACGCCCGACCAGATCGACATGGTGATGTGCACACATCTGCACGTCGATCACGTCGGCTGGAATACGCGACTGGACAATGGGCGTTGGGTCCCGACGTTCAAGAACGCCAAGTACGTCTGGAGCCAGGAGGATTTCGATTTCTACAAGGAGCTCGACAAAGATCCGCAGAAGGGCCCGGCCAATGGAGGCTCATTCCGCGACTCGGTGCTACCGGTTTTCGAGGCGGGCATGGCACACATGGTAAGAGGAGACGCCCAGCTCGACGAGAACATTCGCATCACTCCGGCGCCAGGTCACACCCCAGGCACGATCCGAATCGAATTCGAATCCAGGGGCGAAAAGGCGCTGTTCTGCGGCGACATCCTGCACCACGCGCTGCAGATCTATCATCCGGAATGGAACAGTTTTGCCTGTCTCGACGCGGACAACGCCCGCAAATCGCGTCGCGCAGCGGTCGAATACTGCGCCGGTTCGGGCGCGCGCCTGCTGCCCTGTCACTTTGGCGCGCCGTTCACTTGCCACATCGACCAAAAGGGCAACGGCTTCGTGCCGCGTTTCGCCGGACAATTCTGAAGGGAGAAGGAAAATGATCTACGAACTTCGTGTCTATCGCTGCGTGCCGGGCAAGCTTCCGGCGTTGAACAACCGCTTCGCAAACATCACGCTGAAGATCTGGGAAAGGCACGGCATCAAGCAGGCCGGGTTCTTCACGACCCTGATCGGCGAGTCGAACCAGGAGCTGACCTATCTGCTCCAGTGGGAATCGATGGCCGACCGCGAAAAGAAGTGGAACGCCTTCCAGGCCGACCCGGAGTGGATCGCTAAGCGCGCCGAGACCGAAAAGGACGGTCCGATCGTGGAAAATGTGTCGGTCCAGCTCCTCACACCGACTGCGTATTCGTCGGTCAAGTAATCGGCTAGGCTTTTCCTCCCATAGGGAGGAAAAGAAATGAAGCGGAGAACATTCGTCGGCGCGGCCACGGGCCTCGCCGCGCTTGGTACTCTTGGCTCGCCCGCATTTGGACAAGCCAAGATCACGGGTGACGTGCGCTTTTTGTGTGGCTTCGCGCCGGGCGGCAATGCCGACTTGCTGTGCCGCCTCGTCGCCGAGTCGGCCAGGCCGGACGTCGGCCAGAACATCATTGTCGAGAACAAGACCGGGGCCGGTGGCTTCATTGCCAACGAGACGCTGGCCAATGCGCCGCCCGATGGCCGCACGATTGGCCTCGCGGCGATGGCGGCGATGTGCGTCTCACCGGTTCTGCCGGGCCTCAAGCTGCAGATCAACGTCGATACCGACATGACGCCGATCGGGCCGGTGGCCAACGTCTACAATATGCTGGTGTTCGCCAAATCCGCGCCGTTCCGGACGGTGCCGGAGATG
>CAWUOG010000590.1:0-2218 GCA_963923875.1 uncultured Alphaproteobacteria bacterium | reverse complement strand
ATCATCTCGCCAGCCTGCCGGCGTCGTCGCGCGACCGCTACGTGCTGCTCGACGCACAGGACTGGATGACCGACCTGCAGCTCAACGCGCTGTGGCAGCAGATCACCCGCACCGCGCGGCCCGATGCCCGGGTGATCTTCCGGACGGCCGCCGAGCCGTCACTGCTGCCGGGCCGGCTGGCGCCCGATCTGCTGGCGCACTGGCGCTACGAAGAGGAGGCATCGCTCGCCTTCACCGGCCGCGACCGTTCGGCGATTTACGGCGGTTTTCATCTCTATGTCCGTAAGGACTAGGCGATGAGCGACGCAGTCCCGCGGACCCCGGTGGGTGCGCCGCTGATGGATCGGCTGTATCGCCACCAGCGCCACATCTATGACCTGACGCGCAAGCACTACCTGCTGGGCCGCGACCAGCTGATTACAGGCCTGCAGCCGCCGCCCGGCAGCCGGGTGCTCGAGATCGGCTGCGGCACGGCGCGTAATCTGGTCCGGGCGGCGCGGCGCTATCCGGACGTCGAGTTCTACGGCATCGACATTTCCGTCGAGATGCTCGAGACGGCGCGCAAGGCGGTCGTGTGCGAGGGCCTGACCGCGCATATCCAGCTCGCCCAGGCCGACGCCACACGCTTCGATCCTGCCCTACTGTTCGGGGTGCCAAGTTTCGCGCGCATCTTCGTTTCCTACAGCCTGTCGATGATCCCGGCCTGGCCGGCGGTGCTGGCCACGGCCGTTCAGTGGCTGGCGCCGGGCGGCGAGCTGCACATCGTCGATTTCGGTGGCCAGGAACGGCTTCCTGCGGCCTTCCGGATTTTGCTGCGCGGCTGGCTGCGGCAATTCCATGTCCAGCCGCGCGACGGACTCGAGGGAGAACTGAGGCGGCTGGCCCTGCCGTTCCGGCTGGAACGCCCGTTCCGCGGCTATGCACAGTATGCAGTCGTCCGTCAGTCGAAGGAGCCCCAGGCGGGGCGGTTCTCGCATGGCCCCTCTGCCCCAGGAACATCGGGTGAGGCATTGGCAAGTCACGCCGGGCGGTGCTAACCGGACAACACTGAAGTTCCGGGAGTAGCCCAAGATGACCCAAGCCTTCATCTGCGATGCCATTCGCACCCCTGTCGGCCGCTACAATGGCGGCCTGAGTGCGATGCGGGTCGACGATCTCGCCGCCCACCCGATCAAGGCGCTGATGCAGCGTAACGCCAATGTCGACTGGGGCTCGGTCGACGACGTGATCTATGGCTGCGTCAACCAGGCGGGCGAGGACAATCGCAACGTCGCGCGCATGGCGGGCCTGCTGGCCGGCCTGCCGGTCGAGGTGGCGGGCGCCACCGTCAACCGTCTGTGCGGCTCGGGCCTCGAGGCCGCGGGCCATGCCGCCCGCGCGGTCAAGCTCGGCGAGGCCGACATCATGATCGCCGGCGGCGTCGAGGGCATGACCCGCTCGCCCTATGTCATGGGCAAGCCCGAGGGCGCATTCGACCGCTCGATGAAGCTCGAGGACACGGTGCTGGGTTGGCGCTTCGTGAACCCCAAGATGAAGTCCGCCTACGGTGTCGACCCGATGGGCCAGACTGCCGAGAACGTCGCCACCGAGCACCAGATCAGCCGCACCGATCAGGACGCCTTCGCCTATCGCAGCCAGCGCCGTTGCAAGGCGGCGCAGGACCGCGGCTTCTTCGACAAGGAGATCGTCGCCGTCACGATCAAGACCCGCAAGGCCGAGCAGGTCGTCGGCAAGGACGAGCATCCGCGCGGCGACACCACGATGGAGACGCTGAGCAAGCTGCCGGCGGCGTTCCGCGAGGGCGGCTCGGTGACGGCCGGCAACTCGTCGGGCCTCAACGACGGCGCCTGCGCCATGATCATCGCATCCGAAGCCGCCGCCAAGGCGAACGGCCTGACGCCGCGTGCGAGGATCCTGGGCGCGGTGTCGGCCGGCGTGCCGCCGCGCGTGATGGGCATCGGCCCGGTGCCGGCGACGCAGAAGCTGCTCGCCAAGCTCGGCATGACGATCAGGGATTTCGACACGATCGAACTCAACGAGGCGTTCGCCGCCCAGGCGCTCGCCGTGCTGCGTCAGCTCGGTCTGGCCGACGACGCCGAGAACGTGAACCCCAACGGCGGTGCGATCGCGCTCGGCCACCCGCTCGGTGCTTCGGGCGGCCGGCTGATGATCACCGCGCTGAACCAGCTCGAGGCCACCGGCGGCAAGCGCGCGCTCT
>CAWUOG010000589.1:0-2224 GCA_963923875.1 uncultured Alphaproteobacteria bacterium | reverse complement strand
CGAGTTGCTCAAGGCCAAGGCCGGCATCGACATGGTGCACGTGCCCTACAAGAGCACGCCGCTGGCCCTGCAGGACACGATGTCGGGCCACGTACAGATGTGCTTCACCGATCCGGTGACCGGCCTGCCCCAGGTCAAGGCCGGCACCGTGCTCTGCCTCGGTGTCGGAAGCCGCGGCCGCTACAAGCTCACTCCCGAGATTCCGACCCTCATCGAACAGGGCATCCCCGATTTCGAACTGATGACGTGGACCGGCGTGCTGATGCCCAAGGGCGTGCCGCAGCCGATCCTTGCAAAGCTGCACGAGGCGATCGTCAAGACGATCACCGAGCCTTCCTATGTCGCGCGCCAGGCACAGGGTGGCTCGGAGATCGCGCCCTGCTCGCCCGAAGAGATGCGAAGGATCCAGGTCGCCGAGATCGAGCTCTACCGCGAGATGATGAAGGTCGCGGGCATCGAGCCGGAATGAGCCTCCGGCCGGCGCCCGGCCGAAGACGTTCGATCCGATTATCGCCGCGATCGGCCGTCACGAAAGGTGGCTGCTCGTCATCGTTCCGGCTTTTGCCGCTCTCCGCTTCGTCAGGTATGCCCAGCGCAACCTCTGGTTCGATGAGCTATTTCCCTTCTATATCGCCCGACAGCCTGTCGAACAGGAATGCCTGCTTCTACCTGAATCGATATCGGAAGTCGCAGTACGGTGCACCCTGCATGATGGTCTGAGTCCGCTTGAACTCGACATCGGGGCCGCCGACCTCGGCGAGATAGATATCGGAATCGCAGAGCAGGATGCCGCCCAGTTCCGGCTCGCCAAGTTGCCTGAAGAACTCGGCATAGCGGCAGCGCGTGATGTTGTAGTCGCGGCCGCCGGGATCGTCCCGCAGCATCTCCCGCTCGACGGCATCGCCGATTCTCGGCCGCATGTCTTCGGCCCACACTGCATCCCACTTCTGGCGCGGCGTGCCGGACTTGGACTCGCCGATGCTGTGATAGAGCTCGCCTGCCCACTTGCGCAACGCATCGCCGACCAGTTTGTCGGCACGATCCTTGCCGATCTCGGCCCGGAGTGCCCGCAGCACGGGCAGGATCACCTCAGCCTGCAGCTTCACTTCGTCGAGCAGGGAAAGAGGCACAGACGAATTCGACGTCGACATGGCAGACCTCCGTTTCGCAGCGTCTACTATAGACCAGCCGCGACTTGCCCTCGCCTGCGGTCACCGCCAAAGTTTGGACAGGGAGTCTCGATCATGCAGAAAAGTCGTCCGGTCACGCGCCGCGTTCTGATCGCCGGCGCCGCCGCCTCGGTCGTTGCCGCCCCCGGCATCGTGCGGGCTCAGGCGAAGTTTCCCGACAGGCCGGTCAAGCTGATCATTCCCTGGGCGCCGGGCGGGCCGGCCGACGGCGGCTTCCGCATCCTGGCAGAACTGGCGGCCAAGAAGCTCGGCCAGCCGGTCGTGGTCGAGAACAAGGCCGGCGCGTCGGGCGTGCTCGGCGCGATCGCGCTGCAGGCCGAGAAGCCCGACGGCTACACGATCTCCCAGATGCACATGAGCGTGCTGCGCCAGCCGCTGCTCAACAAGTCGCTGACCTACAATCCGATCAACGATCTGAGCTACATCCTGCAGATCACCGGCTTCGTGATGGGTATCGTGGTGCGCACGGAAGCGCCGTGGAAAACGCTGCCGGAGCTGATCGCCTATGCCAAGGCCAACCCCGGCAAGCTCAACTGGGGCACGCTGGGCATCGGCTCGACCCAGCATCTGGCCATGGAGCGCGTCGGCCTGGTCAATGGCGGCCTGCAATGGACGCACGCGCCCTATCGCGGTACCGCCGATACCTTGCGCGCCCTGCTGGGCGGCGAGATCGATTTTGCCTCCGAGGCCTCTGGCTGGGCGCCGATGGTGCAGGCCGGCAAGCTGCGCCTGCTCGCCGTCTTCACCGGCACCCGCGCCAAGCGTTTTCCCGACGTGCCGACCGTCAAGGAACTCGGGATGAACATCGTGGTCGACAGCCCCGGCGGTCTGATCGGTCCCAAAGGCATGGACGCGGCGACGATCAAGGTCCTGGCCGACGCCTTTCGCGCCGCCGCGGAGGAACCGCAGCACCTGCAGTTCCTCGACAACCTCGACCAGCCGCTGCTGCTGCTCGACGGGCCGGCCTACAAGGCCGAGATGGCCAAGACGTATGACGAGGAGCGCGAGCTCCTCGCCAAACTGAAGCTGTTGCC
>CAWUOG010000588.1:0-2229 GCA_963923875.1 uncultured Alphaproteobacteria bacterium | reverse complement strand
CATGAACGGCGCGGAAATCGAACGCCTGATCCAGCTGCTCGGCCGCCTGCCGGGGCTGGGCCCGCGCTCGGCGCGGCGGGTGGCGCTGCATCTGCTGAAGAAGCGCGAGACCCTGATGCAGCCGCTGAGCGCGGCGCTGGCCGACGCCGCCCGCGCGATCAAGCCGTGCACGAATTGCGGCAACCTCGACACGGTCGACCCCTGCACGATCTGCAGCGATCCGCGGCGCGATGCCGGGCTGATCTGTGTCGTCGAGGACGTGGGCGACCTGTGGGCCATGGAGCGCGGCAAGATCTTTCCCGGCCGCTACCACGTGCTGGGCGGCACGCTGTCGGCGCTCGACGGCGTCGGGCCGGACGAACTCAACATCGCGAGCCTGATCCGCCGCGTCGCCGAAGGCGGCATCCGCGAGGTGATCGTGGCGACCAATGCCACGGTCGATGGCCAGACCACGGCACACTACCTCGCCGAGCGGCTCAGCGACTCGAACGTGCCGCTCACCCGGCTGGCGCACGGCGTGCCGGTGGGCGGCGAACTCGACTGGCTCGACGATGGAACACTGGCGACCGCGCTGAAGGCGCGGCGGGCGCTGTAGAAGACGATGGATCCGGTCTCCGCCGCCGCGATCGCGCTGGGGGCCGGCTGGGCGAGCGGCTTCAACACCTACGCGGCGCTGCTGGTATTGGGTGCGGCCCAGGCCTTCGGGCTGGTCGCGCTGCCGCACGATCTGCAGGTGCTGGGCTCGCCCTGGGTGATGGGCGTGGTCGCGCTGCTGTTCGTGCTGAACTTCTTCGCCGACAAGATCCCCTACATCGACAGCATCAACGATGCGCTCCACACCTTCGTGCGCGTGCCGGCCGGCGCCCTGCTGGCGTTCGGCGCGGCCGACCAGTTCGGCCCGGAGTTCGCGACCATCGCGGGGCTGCTGGGCGGCACCCTGGCCGCCGGCAGCCATGTCGCCAAGACCGGCTCGCGGGCGTTGATCAACACCTCGCCCGAGCCGTTCAGCAACATCGCCGCGTCCCTGGCGACCGATGCCCTGGTGGTGACCGGGCTCTACCTCGCGCTCACCAACCCGATCACATTTCTGTGCCTGCTGGCGCTGTTCATCGCCCTGCTGGTCTGGCTGCTGCCCAAGCTGGTGCGGCTGGCCCTGCTGCCCTTCCGGCGGCTGATGGCCGAGAAGCCCATGGCAAGCAAAAAACGCGCGTGATCGGGCGTTTCTTTCGGCGACGCCCGCGTTACACTTGATCTGCGTAGATCATGTTCATCCGTCAGAACGTCCAGACCCTGCGGTTCTTCCGCACCACGCCGGCGATGCGCTGTCCGTATCTGCCGCACCGGCTGGAGACCAAGCTCGTCACCGAACTGAGCGGTCCGGATGCGATTTCCCAGCATGACACCCTGACCGACGCGGGTTTCAGGCGGTCCCACCACTTCGTCTACAAGCCCCTGTGCGACGGCTGCCGTGCCTGCGTGCCGGTGCGCATCCGGGTCCGCGATTTCGAGGCCAGCAAGGTCCAGCGCCGCATTCGCCGGCGCAATGAACACATCCATGCCGTGGAAACCCAGCCGCTGGCCACCGGCGAGCAATATGCGCTTTTTTCGCGATATGTGATGGCCCGCCATCGCGACGGCGACATGGCCGACATGGATTTCGACGACTACCGCGCCATGGTCGAGGAGAGCCCGGTCGAGACGGCGATCATCGAATTCCGCGACGACTCGGCGGATGGAAAGCTGGTCGGGGCGTGCCTGGTCGACTGGCTGTCGAGCGGCGTCTCGGCGGTCTACAGCTTCTTCGATCCTCAGGACCCGCGGCGCGGATTGGGCACCTACATGATCCTGTGGCTGGCCGACGCGGCCGCCCGGCGCGGCCTGCCGTATGTCTATCTCGGCTACTGGATCGCCGATTCGAGCAAGATGGCCTACAAGCGGACGTTCCGGCCGCTCGAATTCTTCGGCTCCGAAGGCTGGACGGAATTGCCCACGAGGTAGGCAATCCGGGCCCTCTGCAATGGATGGAGCGACTTGACGCACCCCGGATAAAATCGGATCAGTTGGGGGAACTGGCGCGGTCCTGCGGTCCGCGTTATTAGGACGGGCCCGTTTGCGAGAGCGGGCGAATCAAGAACCATAACTCGCGTGTTTGGGGGATGGATGCGCCTACTGCTGTCGTTCAGCTCGGTCATCGACTACGTCAACGAAAAGATCGGCGTCGTGTGCAAC